>CADBLC010000267.1 GCA_902795385.1 Fibrobacter succinogenes
TTGCCGATTGCGGTGGCGCTCGAGGAACTTGACGAGTCGGCGCTCCTCAACATCCTTACGCAGCCGAAGAACGCTCTCGTGAAGCAGTTCAAGAGCCTGTTCGCCATGGACGGCATCGAACTCGAATTCACCGACGACGCGCTCAAGGAAATTGTGCGCGAGACGATGAGCCGCAAGACCGGTGCCCGCGGCCTCCGTTCCGTGATGGAACGTACCTTGCAGAAGGCCATGTTCACGATGCCCGGCTCCGACGTGAAGAAGCTCGTGATTACTGCGGAGATAGTGAAGAACGGGCTGAGTCCCGAGACCGTTACATCCGAAAAGAAATCTCGGAAGAAAATCGGGAAAAACGTCGCATAAGAACACTTTTTTAAAGAACCGGGTGAAAATCCCGGTTTTTTTTGTGATGGTTGACAAGAATATCCACGTAGACGGATTTTCTTTGGCGCTATTTCGTTTTTCAGATATATTTTTATTTGAAAGCCGCTTCCCGAGAAGCGGCCAAAGGTGGTGCTTATGGTTTTTGCGAAGATTCTCGCCGGTGCGGTTTTCGGTTCCGTGCTGGCAATTTCCCCGGCCCTTGCCGCTATCGACATTACCGTCGATACCCAGAAGGGCGTGAAGAAGATTTCCCCCTACCTGTATGGCCGCAACATCGACAAGGTGAACGACGGGTCTGCCGAAAGCGATTCGGCCGAGCAGGAATTTATTGGCCAGGTGCGCGAGGCGGGCATCCACATGATGCGCGCGAACAACGGCAACAACGCGACGCGCTACAATTGGCGCAAGAAACTCACGGTGCACCCGGACTGGTTCAACAACGTCTACTCGCACGACTGGGCCATCACTGCGAAGAAGGTGCTCGACAAGATGCCGGGAGTCGACGCGATGTACGCTTTCCAGCTCACGGGCTATGCGGCAAGCAGCACCGACTACAACTTCCCGGATTGGAACTGGAAACAGGAGCATGGTTCATATCCGTCACGGGCATTCGACCTTGCTGGTGGCGGAGAAGTATCGGAAGACGGCGAGACGCTTGTCAAGGCGGGCGACTACACGCTCTATAACGAGGAATGGCCCGCCGATTCCACGGTGGGGATTGTCCCGTACTGGAGAGACGAGCTGAAATTCGACATGAGCCGGTTCCAGTACTGGAGCATGGACAACGAGATGGAAATCTGGCGCGGTACGCATTCCGACCTCGACCTGCCCGTGACTGGGGATTTCTTGGTGGAACGCTACATCGATGTCGCCAAAAAGGCGCGCGCCGCCTGGAAAGATATCAAGCTTACCGGCCCCGTGGTTGCCAACGAATGGCAATGGTGCCACATCTCCGCCTATAACGACGAAAGCAGGCCCAAGATCGACGGCAAGGAATATTGCTGGCTCGAATTCTTCACCAAGAAAATTGCCGAGGCGCAAAAAGCGAGCGGCATTAAACTTCTCGACGTTTTCGACATCCACTGGTACCCTAGCGAAAAAGATTACGAAAGTCGCATGAACTGGCACCGAGTCTTGTTCGATACTACCTACTACTACAAGGGCGGAAACGGCATCCGTTGCGCTACGGGCGCATGCGACTGGAGCAACAAGGATCTGGGCTACAAGTCTTACATATTCGTACGCATCAACCGCTGGCTCGAACAGTACTTCGGCAAGGATCACGGAATCAAGCTCGCGCTTACCGAGACAAGCCTTATCGACGAAGACCCCATGGTGACGGCGCTTACCTATGCCTCGTTCATCGGCACCATGCAGGATAACGGTGTCGCGATTTTCACTCCCTGGAGTTGGGGCGACGGCATGTTCGAAACGGTACACCTGTTCAGCCGTTACGGCCATGCGAATCGCGTGCAGTCCGTGTCGTCGAACGATTCGCTCGTTTCTGCCTACAGTTCCATCAGCAACAAGGGCGATTCGCTCACAGTCATCTTCGTGAACCGCGCCGAAAAGGATGCGCAAGAGGTTCAACTGAAATTGGCCAATTTCGATGCCGACCTGAAATTCAAGACGCTCACGCTGCAGAACCTCAAGGGCGAAACGTTTGTTTCGCACACGAATAACGCCTTGAAAGAAAACGCCGTGAATGCATCCGTCGCGGGTGGAAAAACGACTGCGACCGCGGCGTCTGCGGACATGATCAAGATGACTCTCCCGGCCAAGTCCATTACCGCCTTGTTGCTCTTTTCCGAAAATCCGAAGGCTGTCGATACGACAGAGGCGCTCAGACATGTTGCCATGCCGCATGCCGGCCTGAGATACGCCCTTGTCGCCAGCGGGAAGCAGGTTGCCGTGAACGGGATTGCACCGGGATCGCGTTATGTGCTGATGAACGCGATAGGGCAAGTCGTTGCTCGCGGAGTATGGAACGGTCCCGGAACGTCGCTTGCCATAGCCGTTCCCGGTCCGGGAAAGTACATGTTGCAGGTCCGGCCGGGAATCTCCCGTTGAATGGGTCTCGGGCGTTTTTTTGCCTAGCGGGAAAATGGCGGCGTAGGTAAGATTCTATCTTTATTCTGTATGGCTTTAGATTTTTCGAAAACGTTTCCGATGCTCCCGCTGAGGGATGCCGTCGTGTTCCCGATGACGACCCGCCGTATCTTGGTGGGCCGCGAGATGTCGCTGCACGCGCTAGATTATGCCGAAAACCATGATAACGTCATTGTCCTGGTCGCACAGCGCGACGTGACTGCCGAAGAACTCCAGAACCCTATGCTGGACCTTTATTCCGTGGGCGTGATTGCCCGCGTGTCTAACGTGACTCCATTCCCGAACGGTTGCGTGAAGGTGGTGCTCGAGGGCGAACAGGTGGTGGACCTCCGTTCCATATTGATGCTGAACGGGTTCTTGAACGTGACGGTGTCGCCGCGCAAGAATTCCATCAAGCTCGATTCCAAGACGAAACTCTTTGACGAGGTGCTCTCGAAGTTCCGCGAATACGCGACAA
>CADBLC010000268.1 GCA_902795385.1 Fibrobacter succinogenes
TGGGGGATAGCCTTGAGCGTGAGTTTCTGTACGCCCTGGACGTTCGCCGTGAGCGTGAGGACCTTGCCATTCTGGAATACGGGGCTCTGTGCTAGCACAGAGCCGTCGCCGAGAATTTCGACCTGGACGCCCTCGCTGCAGAGGCTTTCGTCGTCGAGCCCGAAGGAGGTACGGAAGCTGGAATACTTTCCGCCGATGTCGTAGGTGGTTTCGGAAGCTGCGTGAGTGCCGAAACCGTTCTCGAATTTTTGTGCGTCGATGGTGAGCGGGTTGCCCTCGATGCTCTTGTTCTGGCCCATGTTCCCCCAGCCCTGTCTGTGACTCTCGTATTTCAGGTCGGAAAGCGGAATCACGCCGTTCGCCTTGTTGAAGTGGAACTTGGAGATGTCGGCAATCTTCGTGTTCTTGGCGAGGTCCTGGACAATGAAGCGGATATGGTTGTAGCCGGGCTGGAGCGTGTCGGTCGGGAGCACGAATTCCTTTTCGCCGGTCTCGTACTTGCCCCTCAGCATAATCTTGCTGTTCAGCAGTACCAAAATTTCCCAGTTCGCGATGGCCTCGCCGGATTCCTTGAGGTTGTACTTGTAACGGAGCGTGTCGATGACAATCTTGTTTACGTCGGTATTCTCCTCGAGCTCGTTGAGGTTCAGCTTTTCTTCGGCCGGGGCCTCGTTCAGGTTCGCGTCTTCGATGGTGATGATGTTCTTGGGGTTGTAGTTCTTGCGCCCGTTGAACTTGGCAATCTGTACCCAGTAGTTGTTGGTAATGAGGATGTTCTTTACGCCGACCATGTCCATTTCGCGTTCAAAGACGTCGCAGGTGGTGGCGATGCGGTGCTCGACAGCCTTCTTGTGGTAGGTCTGGCTGTCCCAGCAGTCGAGGCCGCGGATGTAGTAGACTTCGCCATTGTACTTGTCACAGGCGGTCCGCTTCGGGCTGTTCCTTGAGCCAGTTCAGGATTTCATATTCCTCGATGGTCAGGTGGTTCCTGTTGTACATGATGTTGTTGTTGAAGTCCTGCTTGTAGTGGAAGGTCCACCCTGTGAACAGCAGCGCCACGATAAGCCCGCCAACGAAGGAAATCTTGGCCATGTTGTTCTTGTCGATGGATTCGGCGAAGAACTTTACCATGTGGGCTACGGGAAGCGCCCCGACGAACGCCATGGAGGGCAGCATCACCAGGCTGTAGCGCTGGTTAATCTGGATGCTAAAGTCGCCCGAGACGTTCTCGAGGATCATGTAGGTCTGGATATGGTATAGGCACAGGAACAAGAGCGTCCACAGGTAGAACTTGTCGCCCTTCCTGGCGTCGTAGACGGCGCGGAAAACGAGGTAGATGGCGCCGATGACGAACAGGTAGTTGAAGTAGGTGAGGAACGGGTTCTCGAGTTCGCCGTTCTGCTTGAGCGGGAGCGTCATCTCGGTCCAGTTCTTGGCGAGGTCCTCGAAAAAGTGCCCGTGCGCCTCGTATTCACCGCCCTGGAAACCGAATCCCTGGAAGTAGCTGATGGTAAGGAGAGCCGGGACCGAGAACAGCGAGAGCGTCACGAAGAAGGTCGGGGCCTTGTAGTCCTTTTTGTCGAGGATTTTCGGCAGCGCGAAGAAGATGAACGCAAGGAGGCAGAAGGCGGTTTCTTGGCGGGTCTGCGCGAAGAAGGCGAGGCTGAGGGCGAGGAGCGCCCAGTGCTTGATCGTGTTGCGGTCGTAGGCCCACTTGAAAATCAGGAGCGAAAGCGCGGAGAGGAAAATGTAGAGCGGTTCCACCGACATGGCGCGGAACTGGAACATTACGGTGGGTTGCAGCGCCGTGAGGAGCGAGGCGAGGAAGGCTAGCAGGGGCTGGCGCGTCCAGGCGACAATCGCGAGGAACATCAGGAGGAAGCTGAGCGGCAACAGCAGGAGTTCGGCATTGAAAATCCAGTGCAGGTTGGAACCGAACAGCGGCATCCCGAGGAAGTAGAGGAACGAGAGGCCCTTGGTCTTGAAGCTGTTGGATTTGCCGACGCAGTTGAGGCCGCCGTTCTCGAAATATCCCTGGTTGCAGGTCCCGCTTTCCTGGTTGTAGTACATGTTCTGCGCGACGGACATGAACACGCTCTCGTCGCTCTGCACGCGGTGACGGGCCTCGATTTGCGTGCCGGCGAAGATGGCTATGGCCACGGCGAAGGTGACTGCGCAGATGCTGAACGCCTTTTCGGGGAGGATGCCCTTGATCCATTCACGGAAGTCCTTGTTCAGGAGGCAGAAAAGGACGATGGCGGCGATAAGCTGGACGGCGAACAGCGGGAGGGGGAGGTAAAGGTCTAGCTGGCGGATGGTTTCCTTGTGGCCGACGTTGGGGCCGAGGTACACGAGGAAGGGAATGGCGAGGGCGATAACGAGCCCGGCGATTCCGGCGGGGTGAAGTAAATTCTTGAGTATCAAAGAGATGGAGTCTTTCAGCTTCATTTGGCTAGCCTATGGTGTGTTTTCCTTGAGCATGCAAAATATAATTTTTTATCCTATGGCGCTTTAACTGGGGGCAAATACCTTGAGAGAAACCGTAAAAAAAACTAAATTTGGCGCGTAAATAACAATACCCTAAAGAGGTTTTACCGTGCAAGATTCCTTAGTTACGAAAGCAGCCGACAACGTTCGAATCCTTTCTGCCGCGATGGTGCAGAAGGCGAAGTCCGGACATCCGGGTGGTGCCATGGGCGCCGCCGACGCCATCACGCTGTTGTTCGCGGAATTCTTGCGCTACGATCCGGACGACGCCGAATGGATGGGCCGCGACCGCTTCTTCATGGACCCGGGCCACATGAGCCCGCTCCTGTACTCCGAGCTCGTCCTCACGAACCGCCTCACGCTTGACGACGTGAAGAACTTCCGCCAGCTCGGCAGCCGCACTCCGGGCCACCCCGAACTGGACGTGATGCTCGGCATCGAGAACTCCTCGGGCCCGCTCGGCATTGGCCACGGCATCGCGCTTGGCGCCGCCATCGCCGAACGCTTCATGGTGGAACGCTTCGGCTCCATCCTCGAGCACAAGACTGTCTGCCTCGTTTCTGACGGCGGCCTCGAAGAAGAAATTGCATACGGCGTGGGCCGTATCGCCGGTCACCTCAAGCTTTCGAACCTCATCTTCTTCTACGACGCGAACCAGGTGCAGCTCAGCTGCAAGACCGAAGACGTGATGAGCCACGACTTCATTGGTCAGTACGAATCCTGGGGCTTCCGCGTTATCGAATGCGACGGTTCCAACATCGCCGAACTGCGCAAGGCATTCAAGGAAGCCTGGGCCGAGAAGGAAAAGCCGACGCTCGTGTACGGCCACACCACGATGGCGAAGGGAGCCGTTGCCGAAGACGGCAAGAGCTACGAAGGCGAAGTTTCTACGCACGGCCAGCCGCTCAACGCTGCCGGTGCTTCCACGACCGCTACGGTCAAGAACCTCGGCGGTAACCCGGACGACCCGTTCCAGGTGTTCGACGACGTGAAGGCTGGCTTTGAAGCCCGCGCCGAGGAACTCCGCAAGGAAGTCGCCGAATGGAAGAAGGCCAAGGCCGCTTGGGACAAGGCGAATGCCGAAAAGTCCGCGACCCTCAATGAATGGCTCTCCGGCAAGGCTCCGGTGCTCAACCTTTCGAACCTCCCCATCAAGGAAGGCGTGGCTACCCGCGTTACGAGCGGTACGGTTCTCGGCTACCTCGCCGAGAACTTCCACAACATCATTTGCAGTTCTGCAGACCTCTCTAACTCCGACAACACGCAGGCGTTCCTCAACAAGACGGGCATCTTCCGCCCGAACGACTTCAAGGGCGCGTTCGTGCAGGTGGGCGTCGCGGAACTCACGAGGGCGCGTTCGTGCAGGTGGGCGTCGCGGAACTCACGATGGGCGCCATCATGAACGGTATCGCGTTGCAGAAGGGCCTGTTCCCGATTTGTGCCACGTTCTTCGTGTTCAGCGACTTCATGAAGCCCGCTATCCGTATGGCAGCTCTCATGGGTCTGCCTGTCAAGTACGTGTTCACGCACGACAGCTTCCGCGTGGGCGAAGACGGCCCGACGCACCAGCCCATCGAACACGAAACGCAGATCCGCCTGCTCGAAGACCTCACGAAGGAAAACGGCAAGGCCGAAATGCTCGTGCTCCGTCCGGCAGACGCATTCGAGACTCTCGCCGCCTGGGAAATGGCTTTCGAGAACAACGACAGCCCGACGGCTCTCATCCTCACGCGCCAGGTGGTGAACTCTCTCCCCGGCGACAATCGCTACGAAGCCGCGAAGGCTTGCCGCAAGGGCGCCTACATCGTGAGCGACAATACTGCTGCCGGCAAGAACCCGGACCTCACGCTTGTGGCGAACGGTTCCGACGTGCTCCTGGAACACCAGGCCGCCGAACTCCTCCGTGCCGAAGGCAAGGCCGTGCGCGTTGTCTCCATGATTAGCCCGGCTCTCTTCCTCAAGCAGGACAAGGCCTACCGCGATCAGGTGCTCGTGCCCTGGACTCCGGTGTTCGCTCTCTCCAGTGGCCTCCCGGTTCTCTTCGACCGCGTGGTTGGCGGTTTCGGCAAGGCCTGCGGTCTGGAACGCTTTGGTGCTTCCGCTCCGGCTGGCGTGCTCGAGAAGGAATTCGGCTACGTGCCCGAGGCAGTTGCCGCGAAGGCGAAGGAATACCTCGCCGAGTTTGCCCAGAACGTCGCCGACTTCAAGAAAGCGAACGCTTAAGCAAACGGCGTAAACGCTTTGACAAAAATCTCCCGTCGACAAAACGGGGGATTTTTTATTGCACATCGTGGCAAAATAATGTAGTTTCAACTGGAGGTGTCTTTATGCGAAAACTCCAGGCTTACTCATTTGCTTTCGTGACGGCGGTTGCCGTGGGCTTGGTGGCCTGCGGTGACGACGACAGCGACTTTAGCGCTCTCCCAGAGAAACTGCCCGACAATGCGGTTTCGTCTGTCGACGACCTGAGCAACTGTACCGCCAAGAAGGCGGGCGAACTCGAGTTTGTCAAGGACACTCCTTATGTCTGTACGGAATCCGAAGGTATGTACAAGTGGATTCAGGTTTCCCAGACAGAGGACGAGCCGGAAGACTTCAAGGTCTGCAACCAGAACAGGGAGGGGCAATACGCCCTGGCGTCCGATGAAGACATCCTTTACACCTGTTCCGACGAAGAGTGGATTCCGGTGGGCAGCGTGTCGTCTAGCGACCCCAAGTCCAGCTCTAGCGAAAAAAGCTCAAGCAGAGTGACTTCCAGTAGCGTAGCGTCTAGCAGTTCCTCGAGCGTTCCGTCGTCGTTCAGTGAGGGCGATGACAGGAGCGTTTACGATGCCAAGAACAACACCCTGACGGATTACCGTGACGGCCATGTTTACAGGACGTTGTCTATCGGTACGCAGACCTGGATGGCGGAGAACCTGAACTATGCTTACACTGGTGTCCCCTATTACTATAGCGGCTACACCTCTGATTCCACTAGCTGGTGCCATAGCAATGCTGCCGCTAACTGCACCAAGTACGGTCGCCTTTACACTTGGGCCGCCGCGATGGACAGTGTAGGAACATGGTCTGCAAACGGCAAGGGCTGTGGCTATATTAAGACTTGCTCGCCGACATATCCGGTACGCGGAGTCTGTCCCGAGGGTTGGCACCTGCCTACGCAGACGGAATGGAATACGTTGTTTACTGCAGTTGGCGGTTCCAGTACGGCGGGCAAGATGCTTAAGTCCACTAGCGGCTGGTATAGTAGCGGCAACGGTACGGATGCCTATTCCTTCTCGGCGTTGCCTGCTGGCCGCAGGCACGACGATGGGAGTTACTACCGCGAGGGCGACGTCGCGTTCTTCTGGAGTTCTACTGAGGCCGGTAGCTACTACGCGTACTACATGTACTTGGGCTACGGCAACGACATTGCGCGCCTGAACTACAACGGCAAGTACTACGGGTTTTCTGTCCGTTGTGTCAAGGACTAGCGGCAAAGACGGGCCTGGTAGTTCACGAAAAGCCTCTCGGAGCAAACATACTTCACAAAGAACCGTTTTTGTTTAATAATAAGCTAGATTTGGGTTATGAAAATTGAATCTTTGCTTGTGCTGGCTTTGACGTTGTCTCTTGCGGCGTGCGGCGACGACAGTTCCAGCAGTTCGTTTGCGGGCGGAGATGGTTCCGGTGACAAGGGAAACAAGGGCAGCGAATACAATCCCGACGCGGGAACGGTCAAGGATTTGCGCGATGGCCAGACTTACGCTACCGTCAATATCGGCGGGCGGGTATGGATGGC
>CADBLC010000269.1 GCA_902795385.1 Fibrobacter succinogenes
GGCGTCATCGTGGGCTTTGACTGCGTAGTCAAGGTCAACGGCAACGTGCATGCGAAGGGCTCCCTGACGTTCACGAGCATCCCCAAGGAATCTTTGGGAAAATAGTTTCCTGCTGTCATCCTGAGCGCAGGGCGAAGCCCGTAGTCGAAGGATCTGTAAATAAAGTGAAAGTAAAGAAGAAAAATTTTCTGTTTGAACTCTTTATGCGTTTCGTCATGGTGGTTGTGATATACACCGTGCGTGTTTACCTGTTTGTGGCGTACCGCCCGAAAATCGAGTACGTGGGGGAGTCGGTCAAGTCACCCCGCCTCAAGACGCCTTCGGTGATTATAGCGAACCATACCAGCATGCTCGACCCCCTCATGATGCTTGCCATATTCTTCCGCAAGAAGAGTATCGTGGTGGCGAAGGACCAGGTGGAAGACCCGCATTTCAGCTGGGCGCTCACCCGCATCAAGTGCGTAATCCCCTGCGACCGCTTCAACCTGGATACCGAATGGGCTTTGCTTGCCAAGCGCGAACTCGAAAAGGGGAACAACGTCATTATTTTCCCCGAAGGCAAGTGCCGCTACGACGGCCTGTTGAATGAATTCAAGACGGGATTTGCCTTCCTTGCACGCAGCACGGGCGCTCCCGTAGTCTCGGTTGGGCTCGACGGCATCTACAAGTTCGGCCACCGCACCCGCGTGGTCGTGGGCGAATCCGAAAAGATTGAACGTGTGAAGGGCGTGCCTTCTTCGAAGCACCTTGCGGAACGTAGCGAGTACTTTAGGCAGAAGGTCTGGACGCTCAAGCAGAAGGCTCTCGGCGCATCCGAACCGCCCGCATTGCCCGTGGCGGCGGAAACTCCCGAGGAGGTGCAGGCGTGAAGATAGGGCTTGCGCTAGAAGGCGGGTCACGCCAGACCATCTTTACCGCGGGCGTTCTGGACGCCTGGATGGAAGAGGACATCCCGTTCTCGTACTACGCGGGCGTGAGCGCCGGCGGCCATGCCGCCATGAACTACATCACCCGCCAGAAGGGCCGTTTCCGCCATATCATCCAGCCCACCAAAATCCAGCACGGACAAGACCATTCGAACAAGTTCCTGGACGGGCCCCGCAAGGAATGCCACGCCCTGCATTACGACGCCGCCTATGGCGATATCCCGTTCGACTTCGATGCGTTCTTCTCGGCGCGCGTGGAATGCGAGTTCGGCGTTACGTGCTGCGAGACGGGCCGCGTGGAATTCTTCCGCGAAAAAATGAGCGAACGCCGCCTGCTCGACATCTTGAACGCGAGCTGTGCGTTGCCCATGATTTTCCCGACCGTCGAGCTCGACGGGCAGCACTATGCCGACGGCTGTATCACGGACCCTATCCCGTTCGACAGGGCCTTCGAGAAGGGATGCGACAAGGTCGTAGTCGTCTCGACGCACTACCCGGGCGAGATAGTCACGGACTTCCGCAAGTACCGCGTGATTCTGAACCCGATGTTCAAGCGCAAGTATCCCGACTTTTTCCGCGCACTCATGTTGCGCTACAAGCGTTACGAGAAGATGTTCTCGAACATGGAGAAGCTCGAGAAGCAGGGGAGGCTCCTGATTTTCAGGCCCGAAAGCGACCTGTGCGACCTCTTCGAGACGGAGCGCGAGAACCTTGACGCGTCTTACGAGATGGGTTACGAGTACGCCCAGCGACGTATGGACGAGCTCAAGAATTTCATGGAACTCTAGTTATGGCGGCTAATCCGGCCGCCTTTTTTATACACTTTTGTAAAATCTTATAAACAATTTTGATACGACCGACGCGACTTACAAAAATGTAAGTTTTACTTCCTGCGCCTATCAAAATTTAACGAAAAAAGGCAATTTACAAAACTTGCAAAATACTATCTTACAAAATTGTAAGTTTTTCGAGATTTTTGGCGATTTTTCACTTTTTGTGAGCGGGCTTTGCTATCTTTAATCCCGTCTAAAAAACATCAATCAAAACTCTCAATGGAGAAATAAAAATGGCAATCAAGAATGCTTACCTTCAGAAAGTCTATGACAAGGTCGTCGCCCGTGACCCGGACCAGGCCCTCTTCCATCAGGCTGTCCGTGAATTCCTCGAATCCCTCGACCCCGTCCTCGAACAGGACAAGTCCTGGGAAACCAACGGCGTTATCGACCGTCTCGTTGAACCGGAACGCGTGATCACCTTCCGCGTGCCTTGGCTCGATGACAAGGGTAACGTTCAGGTCAACCGCGGCTACCGCGTGCAGTTCAACTCCGCTATCGGTCCTTACAAGGGCGGTATCCGTCTCCGTAACGAAGTGACGCTCTCCATGCTGAAGTTCCTCGGCTTCGAACAGATCTTCAAGAACAGCCTCACCACGCTCCCCATGGGCGGCGGCAAGGGCGGTTCCGACTTCGACCCCAAGGGCAAGAGCGACAACGAAGTCATGCGTTTCTGCCAGTCCTTCATGACTGAGCTCTGCAAGCACGTCGGTGCCGACACGGACGTTCCGGCTGGTGACCAGGGTACTGGCGCTCGCGAAATCGGTTACATGTTCGGTCAGTACAAGCGCATCCGCAACGAATTTGTGGGCGTTCTCACTGGTAAGGGCCTCTCCTACGGTGGCTCTCTCGCCCGTACCGAAGCTACTGGCTACGGCCTCTGCTACTTCACCCGCGAAATGCTCAAGGACCTCGCTAACGACTCCTTCCAGGGCAAGACCGTCGTGATTTCCGGTTCCGGTAACGTTGCCCAGTTCGCTTGCCAGAAGGCTACTCAGCTCGGTGGCAAGGTCGTGACCATGTCCGACTCCAACGGCTACATCTACGACCCGAACGGCATCAACCTCGACATCGTTCTCGACCTCAAGAACGTGAAGCGCGCCCGCATTAGCGAATACGCCAAGCTCGTTCCGGGTTCTGAATACCACGAAGGTTCTAAGGG
>CADBLC010000270.1 GCA_902795385.1 Fibrobacter succinogenes
TCCGCAAGAAAATCCTTGCCTTTATCGTGGAGGAATGATGCCTGCCTTGACTTTGGAAAGACTTCTCGCCAGCATGGGATACGGTAGCCGCAAGGAATCGCGCGCCCTTGTCCGCATGGGGCTCGTGGAGTTGGACGGCAACGTGCTGGAAGACCCGTTCATGGAATTTGCCGAACGTCCCGAAAGCATCACGGTAAACGGCGAAGAAGTTCCGACGGTTGATAAGTTGTATGTAATGATGCACAAACCGCTGGACGTGGAGTGCAGCCATAACGCTCGAGACCACCAGTCCGTCTTTTCGCTTTTGCCGGACCGTTTCACGGCGATGGGCATCCAGACTGTCGGTCGCCTGGACGCCGATTCCGAGGGCCTGCTCTTGCTCTCGAACCAGGGGGACTTCATCCACAAGGTGGAAAGCCCCAAGAAGGGCCTGCTCAAGCGCTACCGGGTGACTCTCGCACGCGAGTTCACCGAAGCCCAGAAGCAGGAACTGCTGAAAGGAGTCATGCTCAAGGGCGAACGCCGCGAAGTCCTTGCCCGCGAGATAGAGGTGGAAGGGGATTCGGTTATCGTCGCTATCGGCGAGGGACTGTACCACCAGGTGCGCCGGATGTTCGCCGCCGTGGGCAACCATGTGGAAACCCTTGAACGCATTTCCATCGGACCGGTGCAGCTGGACGCCTCGCTGGGCCGTGGCGGCTGGCGCTTCTTGACCGACGAGGAAGTCTCGTCCCTTTCGTGATTGGTTCCGGGAAACTTTGATTCGGATATGAAAAATGCTTCGCTTTAGGCGAAGCATTTTTATCGGGGTATTGGAAAAAATTTTTAGAGGGATTCCGTGTCGGTCGGCTTGTCTGCCGGGACCGGTTCGGTTTCGAGCTCGGGTTCCACGACGGCCTCTCCGAGGATGCCTTCCAGGGAGTTGATCTTGTCCTTGATGTCGTTGCTGAACTTGAAGGTGGGCACCATGCGTTCTTCGATCTGGACGGTCTCGCCGGTGCGGGGATTGCGTGCCGGACGAGCCTTGCGCGGCTTACAGGCGAAAGTCCCGAACCCGCGGATCTCGATGGTGTTGCCTTCGATGAGCTTTTCGCCGACGAGGTCGAGGAACTGCTCTACGACAATCTTAATATCGTTGCGCACAAATCCGGTGGACTTGGCGATTTCCTGAATTAGGTATTGTTTAGTAATGTTTGGCACGTATCAATGTGGGTTAATAGTTCAAATGACGACTTAAATATAAGTTTAACAAAGGGTTATTGGGGAGATTGATTGAAAATTAAATATTTTTTTCGGGCTCTCGCGGAGAACATGTTGTGGATAATTGTGGTTTAAATGTTGAAAAATGTTGAAAAAAATAATGCGGCGCCGATTCCGCGGACGACACGGTTCAAATTGCGTAATTTGGACGTGTTTCCGAATACAATCCTCTCCCCGATGGACGGGGTGACGGATGCTCCGTTCCGCAGGCTATGCCGTGTGCTGTCCGGAAACCGCATGGGGCTCCTCGTGTCGGAGTTCGTGCCCACGGATGGCGACGCTGTGTTCAACGTGGATGGCCACAAGCAATTGAGGTTCTTCCCGGAAGAAAGCCCCTTCGGGGTACAGATTTTTGGGCGCTTTCCCGACAAGATGGCGGATGCCGCCCGGAAGATTGCGGTTTCGCTCAAGCCGGACTATATCGAGGTGAACGCCGGGTGCCCGGCGCCGAAGGTGGCGGGCAAGGGCAGCGGTTCCGGATTGCTGCGCGACCTCCCGCGCCTGCAGGAGATTCTTCATGACGTGCGCGCCGCGCTTGACGGGTGCGGTGTGGATTTGCCGCTTACCCTCAAGTGCCGTATCGGTTGGGATAGCGACAGCATCAACGTGATGGAAACGCTCGCGATTGCCGAGGGCGAGGGCGTCGAGATGCTCACGGTGCATGGCCGCACCCGCTTGCAGGGCTACAACGGTCTCGCCGACTGGAACTGGATTGGCAAGGTCGCCGCGGCGGCCAAGATACCTGTTATCGGTAATGGCGACGTGAACAGCGTTGCCCGGGCGTTTGACTGCATCGAAAACTACGGTGTCGCCGGTGTCGCGATTGGCCGCGGCGCCATGCACAACCCGTGGATATTCGGGGCTATTGCCGACGCCTGGGAGGGCAAGCCCGCGCGCGTGATTACGGCCGCCGAGGCGCTCGACGTGTTCAAGCTGTACTACGGTTTCAAGATCGAGGACGGCAGTACCGACAAGGGCGCCGAAGGCAGGCTCAAGCAACTTGCGGCAAGACTCTGCAAGGGGTTTTGTTTAGACGAGAGACGAGAGGCGAGAGACGAGAGAGGGGAAGGTCAAGGCCCTGGTGCGGAAGATGTCGCGATGCAGGTACGTCAGTCGCTCCTTTCGAGCAGCTGCGCGGCAGAACTCCTGGACCGTGCGCAATCCCTCAAGGAAGGTCTCGCGAAAGACCTCGTGTTCGACCCGGACCGCCTGGTGAACTTGAACGGCGCCAAAGAGACCGAACTCAAGTTTGGCGACCAGTTCAAGGGCCGATAATCCATAATCTTTAAATGTACTCAAAAAAAATCTCAAAAAATTTGAAAAAGGTATTGACTTTGAGTCAAAATTTGAGTACATTTAGGGTATGGACAAAACGATTGACATATTCCAATTCACGAATTTTCGCAAGTACCTGGACGAATACCAGGCCGCCCGCGTGCAGACAGACCCTGAATTCACTAGGGCTGGCGCATGCGCGTTGCTAGGGCTCCCCAAGACTCGCAGCTACTATAACGATATCGTCAAGGGCAAAAAGCTTTCCGGTCGCATGATTCCCAAGTTTGTGGAAGTACTTGGCTTGAATAAAAAAGAGGCTAGGTATTTCGAGACCATGGTGAACATGGACCAGGCGAAGACCGCGACGGAACGGAACGC
>CADBLC010000271.1:0-2911 GCA_902795385.1 Fibrobacter succinogenes
GCAGAACAGCCACGCAAACAGCACGCAGACGATGGTCCTCTTCGGGAGCATCTTGCTCGGGGTGGCGCTCACGCTCGTCATTTTCCCGCTTTCGGGGCACATCCCGCAATGGATGGGCCTCACCGAGGAACCCGCGAAATACGCGATGATGTTCCTGAGCGTCGTCTCGTTCGGGTTCGCCTTCCGCGCGTTGCAGACCATCCTCACCGCCCTCATCGCCACGCACGGCCTTACCGTATGGAACCTCGTGGGCAACACGCTCACCATCGCGAGCAACGCCGCCCTGAACGTCGTCTTTCTGGAAGGCCTCTTTGGGCTCCCCAAGATGGGCGTATACGGCGTGGCTCTCGCCACCGCGCTCTCGTGGCTGATATCTTCGGGCATTCTGTGGATGGTGCTCAAGTTCAAGGTCAAGCACCAGAGTAAGGCCCGCGACTGGAAGCGCTCCCGCATACTACTCCCCGACTGGGTGCGCATCGGCCTCCCCGCCGCCGCGGAGCCCATCAGTTTCCAGCTTTTCCAGGTGTTCATCACCGCGATGGTCGTGTACGTGGGTACCACCGCGATGACCGCCCGCGTGTTCGCGGGTAACTTCGCCGCCCTTTCCGTGATTCTCGGGGTTGGCCTCGGCAGCGGAAACCAGATTCTCGTGGCACACCTCGTAGGCGCCCACGACTTTGTGAAGGCGAACCGCCGCGTTTACCAGACGCTCGCCGTGGGCATCACGAGCGGGCTCTTGCTCTCGATAATCGTTGCGCTTTTGGGCGAACACCTGCTACGGCTCTACACCGACAATCCCGAAGTTCTCAGGCTCGGAAAAATCTGCCTCTGGTGCGACGTAGCCGTGCAGCCGTTCAAGGCGGTGAACTTTATTCTCACCACGTCGTTGCGTGCCGCGGGCGATTCCAAGTTCCCCGCGATTGTCGGGAGCGGCATGATGTGGACGCTCGGGCTTGCGACTTCGCTTATCCTCGCGTTTGTCGTGGGGCTAGGCCTCCCCGGACTCTGGCTCGGCATGGCCGCCGACGAATTCTACCGCTCGTTCGCGAACATCTGGCGTTGGCGCAGCGGCCGCTGGAAAAGCAAAGCCGTAGTGTAATTTCGCAAAGGAAGATCCCCGCACGGAGGCGGGGATGACAGCAAAAATTGCTATTTTTGGGGGCATGCCGTTCTACCCTAATGAAGTCATTCAGCAGCTCAAGTCGCAAGCGGACATCTCGCTTGTGATCCAGCAGTTCTTGCCGCTGAAGCGTACGGGTACGAACCGCTACGTGGGCGTATGCCCCTTCCACGACGACCACTCCCCCTCCATGACGGTAAATCCGACCATCGGCATCTACAAGTGCTTTGCCTGCGGTGCGGGCGGGGACGTATTCAAGTTCGTCCAGGAACACGAAAAAATCGATTTTAATGGCGCGGTGGAATGGGTCGCGAACTTCGTCGGGTTCCCGCTTCCCAAGTTCAACTCTAAAGAAAATTCCGAAATTACCGAAGAGCGCGCCATGGTACGCAAGCTAAACGAACTTGCCTGCGAATGGTTCGAGCAGCAGCTCTCGCTCTGCCCCAAAGCCCTCGAATACCTAGCCAAGCGAAACATCTCGGAACAGACGCGCAAGCAGTTCCACATCGGCTACGCCCCCGACGGACGCGAAGGCTTTATCGCCTATGCGGCCAAGAACGGCTTTTCGCCCCGCGACTGCGTGAAGGCGGGCCTCGCCACCGAAAAGAAGAACGGCGGCATCGCCGACAAGTTCCGCGACCGCCTGATGATTGCCATCCAGAACCAGTCGGGAATCGTCGTCGCGTTCGGCGGCCGTGACCTTGCGCCCAAGCAAGAAGGTTTTGAACGCCCCAAATACATGAACAGCCCCGACACGGCGCTCTACAACAAGAGCGAAATCCTCTTCGGGCTCAACCATAGCCGCGGCGCCATCGCCAAGGAAAACGCGGTCATCATTGTCGAAGGCTATTTCGACCTGATGAGCCTCTACCAGGGCGGCGTCCAGAACGTGGTGGCGGCATCGGGCACCGCCCTCACCGAATTCCACGCGAACATCCTCGCCCGCTATGCGAAAACCGCCTACCTCGTGTTCGACGGCGACGCCGCCGGCCAGAAGGCCACGATGCGCTCACTGGAAATCGTGCTCCCCAAGGGCATCAACCCGAGAATCTTCGCGCTCTCGCGCCCCGACGGCACCAAGATTGACCCGGACAACTTCGTGAACGAGCGCGGCGCCGACGCCTTCCGCGCAGAACTCTCGCAGGCCGAAGACTGGCTCAGCTATCTCGCCCGCAAAAAGGACCTGAGCAGCATCGAAGCCCGCGCCGAGTTCATCACATACGCGAAATCCCTCGTCAAGAGTATCGAGAACAGGGAACTGCAGAACCAGTACCTGAACCTCATCGCGGAACGCTTCGACACGAACCGCTCCCTGAGCGGGGTCAAGAGCATCAAGCCGCAAAAGAAGGCGCCCATGCCGGTACAGGCACCCGCCGAGGAATTCGGGGATGTTCCGCCGGAATTTTCCGAACCGTCCCAGGACCAGGCGCGCGTCCCCTGGGAAATCCTCTCGCCCATAGAGACCCGCTTCGCAAGCCTGCTGTTCCACAACCCGACCCTCCTGGACCGCGCCTGCGAATACTTCGACATGGATTTCGCCGCAAGCGGCATCCAATTGCTCGAATCCTCGCTCATAGACGAGTTCATCAACACGATTATCGCGAACTACGCCGAGACGGGCCACTTTTCGGCGCAGCTCCTGTACGAACAGCTCTCGCCCACCCTGCAGAACTTCCTCGAGAACATCCCCGAGGAATCGTGGACTCCTCCGAAGGAAATCATCGAGTTCTACGAGACGCTCATGGTCCTCACGCTCAGGCTCTGCGACCGCTACAAGAAGCACATATCGCT
>CADBLC010000271.1:2943-3896 GCA_902795385.1 Fibrobacter succinogenes
TTCGCCGACCAGATTATCAAAAGCAAACAGGCCCTAATACAGATTTTAGCCGCCACACAAGGATAGCCCCATGTTATCAATCAAGAACCTCAAAGCAAGTATCGAAGACGGAACCCAAATCCTCAAGGGAATCAACCTCGAGGTAAAACCCGGCGAAGTCCATGCCATCATGGGCCCGAACGGTTCGGGCAAGAGTACCCTTTCGAAAGTCATCATGGGCCACCCCGCCTACAAGGTGGACGACGGTTCCGTGGAACTCGACGGCAAGAACCTGCTCGAGATGGAAATCTGCGACCGCGCGAACTCGGGGCTGTTCATCAGCACGCAGTACCCCACCGAAATCCCGGGCGTGAACAACGTGGAATTTCTGAAGATGGCGCTCAACAGCAAGCGCGCCTACCTCGGACAGCCCGAAATTGGCGACGACGAATTCAAGAAGCTTATCGACGAGAAGATGGCCCTGCTCGAGATGGACGAGCGCTACCGCGACCGCGGCGTGAACGACGGCTACTCCGGCGGCGAGAAGAAGAGGAACGAAATCCTCCAGATGGCGATTCTCGACCCGAAGGTGAGTTTCCTCGACGAGACGGACTCCGGCCTCGACATCGACGCGCTCCGCATTGTGGCTAACGGCATCAACCACATCATGAGCCCCGAAAAGGCGGTCATTCTCGTGACGCACTACCAGAGGCTTCTCGACTACATCAAGCCCACCTACGTGCACGTGCTGCGCCACGGGAAGATTATCCTGAGCGGCGGGCCGGAACTCGCCCTGAAGCTTGAAGAACAGGGTTACGACTGGATCGAGGAGAAGTAATGGACGCCATAGCCCGCATAAAGCAACTGGGGATGCCCCGCCGCAACGACGAACTGTGGACGTTTTTCCCCGTAGCCAAGATTCCCGCACCGGAATTTCCCGACGCCTGCGCCAGCGAAGAGGACTTTTCCGGCGA
>CADBLC010000272.1 GCA_902795385.1 Fibrobacter succinogenes
TGAACGTGGAACAGTCTCCTTCGGCGATTGTACCGATTGTTATCGGCGACGAAGCCTGTGCGCTAAAAACATCTGCCGCGCTTCAGAATGCGGGAATATTGATTCCTGCAATCCGCTATCCGACAGTCGCCAAGGGGCAAGCCCGCCTTCGAGCAAGCCTGATGGCCACGCATACGCGTGAACAACTTCAAACTGCCGCTACCGTCATGGCGGACGTGATCCGCCATCTAGATTCCGGCTCACGGGCCGGAATGACGTAATAAACGACATTTACTTAATAAAAAAAAGTGTTTACTCTATATGTCTAAAGGATATTTCGTTACAGCGACCGGAACCGATGTCGGCAAAACATTCATTACCGCCCTTCTCGTAAAAAAATGGCGTGATTGCGGCATCGATGCGGGCTATTATAAGGCTGCCCTCAGCGGTGCAGAACTTCGCGACGGCAAATGGGTTGCAGGTGATGCCGATTACGTGAAACGCATCGCAAATCTTCCCGATACGCAAGAACAGCTCGTGAGTTATGTCTATAAAGAAGCCGTCTCGCCGCATCTCGCCGCCCGCAAAGAAGGCAATCCAATAGAACTCGCGAAAGTCAAAGATGATTTTGATGCGGCCAGCAATCGACACGAATTCGTTTTTGCAGAAGGCAGCGGGGGAATCATTTGCCCCATCCGCTACGATGACCAAAAAATCTTCCTCGTCGATGTCATGAAGACGCTGAACCTTCCGCTGCTTATCGTAACGACGGCGGCTCTCGGCTCCATTAACGCTTGCGTGCTCACGGTGGAATACGCTCGTAGCCGCGGCCTCGCTGTCCGCGGGCTCATCGTAAACCGCTACGGCTCTAGCGGCAACCTGGAAATGGAAGACGACAACATCCGCATGATGCAAGAACTGACGGGGCTTGAAATCCTTGCAAAAGTAAAAAACGGCGACACCGATTTAGGTGTGCAACCGTTTTAGCTTGGATTGACTATTTCACGACAACGTTTGCTTCGAAGCGAATTCCATTGCCACGGATGATAGCGATGTATCGTCCAGCGGAAAGATTCTCAAATCTTGCTTCACCATATGTCGATTTGCGTTGTGTATAAACTTGACCCAATGGAGAAATCAAACTTATCTCAATGGATTGGCCGATTCCGCTAATTACGATGCTTTTACCTTCTGCATAAATGCGAGGAAGGGAGAAATTTCTTTTTAGAGAAACGTGCTGGCTAATTGAATCTCCAGAAACAATTTCAGTAGTGTCCTGCTTTGAACTATCTACTTTCGTTGTGTCGCCCACGGCATACAACGGGGCGAGTGCTTCGGCCCACAGATGGTGCATCGCCTGCCCTCCTTTTTTGTCGCCGTTTGGGTGAACACCATCGCTTGCGAGTTGTTCCGGATGCTTCTTGAAATAGGCAAAAAAGTCGGGTCCTTTCGGTAGATTATTTTCTTCGGTTAGCTTATCGATTGTTTCGAGAAATGCGGGGTTCACCTGCCAGCCGGCCTTTGTGGAATCCGTCGCGATGATGCGCGCGATAATGGGGGTGATTCCGTGAGCCTTTGCCGAATCAATAATGGTCTGCATGTTCTTCTTGTATGTGGCAAGGTTCCAGTCGCCGCCACCCCAGGCGTCGTTCGTGCCCATCTCGATTGCCCAGAATTTCACGTTGCCCGCATATTTCAAGTATTCGTTCAGATGTTCTACGACTTCGGTGCTGTTGATGCAGCCAATGCCTCCGCGAAGCATGGCTGGAGTGTATTCCGGGAATCTTGCATGAATAATTTGTGCCGTCGTCGAGTCGGTATCTTGCTGCTTGATTCCCATCTGGCTGATGCTCGTGCCCATGAAGAACCACGTGTCGGTGCCGCTCGTACTCATGTCGAAGGCCTCGATTTCGAGGATTTGTCCCACGTCGCCTTCGCTCACGAACTTGAACCACGATTTGCCAGCGAAGTCGATGTCGACACCTCGCGCCATCACGGGATTGTTCTTGACATTTGCCGCCTCGACCCAGTCGCCGTCGCTACCATTGGTCGAATTTGCTGAGGTCATGATCTTGAAATTCGAAAGCGCGACACCGCTATGCCCGCAGCCGCTAGTAAAGTTGGTGGCCCAGGCGCAATCGCCGAACGATTCCCAGTTGATTCGCAGTTTCGTAGGGCCTTCGCCTACGTTCAAGGCGATTTCCTTAGCATTGCTGCTCTTCCAGTTCGTTAGATAACCGTCTGTCAAATAATCTGTTGTTGTCGCCCCCGTATGCGCAGGCAATCCGCCAGAAACCAATTTGTTCGGGACTATGGCGGATGCCAATCCAACCCAACAAAATATTGCTGAGGCGACAACAATTTTTTTATTCATGTATCTCATACACACATCCTCACCAGAACTACCCTAAATTTATGTTCCTGGTGGCGTTCTAATGCGTCTTTTTTTGGTAATGTGTAGACAAAAATGTCAACATATCTTTAAAAAATCAAAAAAATGTCCAAAAAAATTTTTTTTGATAATACAAAGATGGAAAATAACCCACTTACGATGCGTCGATGTCGGCAGCGATATGCAGGTCGTAGTCGGGGTAGGCTTCGCTGATTTCCTTGTGGAGTATGTCCAGCCCCTCTTGCGGCTTGATTTCGAAATTCATGACCACGTCAAAACGCATGGTGCGGTCCTCGAGGTTTACGTAAAAGCCGTGGAGTTGCAATGCCCAAGGGTGCTCCTTTACCAACTTCAACACGTTGCTGCGAATTTTGGCAGCTTCGTCATTCTTGGTGTTGTGTGAATACACGCCTACGCCCGTGAGAATCACACCAGTTTCCTTGAGTACGCGTGCTTGCGCTCTGCGCGTCAGCACGTCAAGTTCTTCGACCGTCATGGTGTCGGGGAGTTCTAGATGTACGGAACCGAGAAACTTGT
>CADBLC010000273.1 GCA_902795385.1 Fibrobacter succinogenes
GCCGAGTTCATGTCGCGTATTTACGCACCGCGCTAAATCGCTGATTTTGTGCGAAAAAGCCCGATAGGCTTGGATTTTTTATCCATAGAACATTGCTTTTGACTGTGATATTCCTCAATCATTCTAGGTATCTTACTAAAGGGTGTATGGAAAAAATCGAGGAGAACAAAATGAAGTCGAGAGCACTAAAATGCTTGGTTTTGGCCAGTACGCTGGCTTTATTCAACTGCGGCGACGCAGAAAATGCCCTTAACGACGTCGCAGCTGCCCAGCAGCAGGGTGACCTCAACAATCCGGAACTCGGCCAGGAAGGACAGGGTGGCATCGGTGGCCAGGAAGGCCAGGGCGTCGTCGGTGGTCAGGAAGGACAGGGTGGCATCGGTGGCCAGGATATTATTGGCAGTTCCTCTGCCGTCGTTCCTGAATCTTCTGGCGATATCCTGAACCAGTCTTCTTCCGCCGTTGTCCCGGAATCTTCCGGCGACATCAACCCGGCTTCCAGCACGTCTGTTGGTCCGCAAAGCTCCGTGACGGTGGGCCCGCGTTCTTCTTCTTCGCAGGTTATGCCGAAGTCCAGCTCCAGCGAAGCGGTTGCTTCTTCTTCCAGCGAAGAAGTGAAGCCCGCCGGAATCTTCCTCGCCGAGGGCAAGGAAGAAGAAAAGGACCAGATGCAAATCGTATATACCGAGGATATCGAGCCCTGCATTTGGGATAATGACAAAAAAAGGAACTTATGCAAGATTCTCGCTTATCCCAAGCAGTTGTCCGAAACCCAGAAACATGCCGTCGTGGTGTGGGGCCCCGGTGGCGGATCCGATCCCAAGGAATATCGCTCCATCATTAGCCGCCTGGCTTCCCATGGCTTTGTCGTGGTTGCCATTCCTGAGTCTCCGGGCAATGCTAATGAAGGCATTGAGGCTCTCAATTGGCTTGACAAGAAGAACAAGGACCAGAATGACCCGTTGTACAACAAGCTCGACATGAATACGGTGGGCGCATCTGGCCACTCCATGGGCGGTCTTGAATCCGAACAGATGGTGATTAAGGACAAACGCGTTCTTACGGCGTTCCTCAACAACAGCGGCGACTGGAATGGCGCTGGCGCCAACAAGGTCGCGACGGACCGCTCCATCGCAATCCTCTACGGTGAAGGCGGCATGGAACGCGGCAATGCCGAAAATGATTACAACAACGCAGGTGTCAAGGCTCCCGCATGTCTTATCCAGATGACTGGTGGCCGTGGCAATGAATGCTATGAAGTTTCTCCGGGTCGCAAGGAATGTGGCTATGGTCATGGATCGGGATCCTGGGACGGCATGGCTGCGACGGTCGCCTGGATGCGTTGGCACCTCGGCGGCGAAGACTTCCGCAAGGCCGATTTCGTAGGCTCCACTGGCAAATACATCGATGGCAACATCATTGGAAAGCAGGGCAAGTGGAAAGGCCAGTGCAAGAACTTCTAAGAAATTCCACACTCCAACAATAAAAGCACTCCAGTCGTATAGGCCGGGGTGCTTTTTTTTGTATAATTATGGACATGAACGCTGCTATTTTGACTAACGAGTTCCCGCCGGAAATTTACGGCGGTGCCGGTATTCACGTGAAGTTCCTTACGCAGGAACTTGCAAAGCTTTGCCATATCGAGGCGCGCTGTTTTGGCGTGCAGGACATCGACGAAGACAACATTCGTGCGCTTGGCTTTTCGCGCAAGCTGGGATTGAGCCCTGCCGACGAGCGCTTCCAGAAGATTTTCAAGCCGCTCGATATCGACCTCCAGTGGGCTGCGACCCTCAAGGACATTGACGTAATACATTGCCATACGTGGTACAGCCACTTCGGTGGCGTGCTGGCGAGCCGCCTGTTGCAGTGCCCGCTGATCCTCACGACGCACTCGCTTGAACCGCACCGTCCGTGGAAGGCGGAACAGCTCGGTGACGGCGGATATGCCATGAGCTGCTGGATTGAACGTACCGCTTACGAGGCCGCCGACGGCGTAATCGCGGTAAGCCAAGGCATGAAGCGCGACGTGATGAAACTTTACGGAGTGCCCGAAGACCGCGTGAAGGTTATTTACAACGGTATCGATCCGGATTTTTACGCGCCGACGTTTGACGCGAGGATTCTCGAGAAATGGGGCGTGGACGCAAACCGTCCGTACGTCTTGTTCGTGGGCCGTATTACGCGCCAGAAGGGCATAAGCCAGCTTATCCAGGCGATTCCGCAGATTGACAAGGGCGCCCAGGTGGTGCTCTGTGCGGGTGCGCCCGATACCATCGAACTTGCCGACGAATGCAAGGCGCTTATCGAAAAGGTCCAGGCGACCCGCGATGGCGTGGTGTGGATTCAGGAACCCGTGCCGCACGAGGAACTGCGCGTGCTGTACAGCCATGCGACTGTGTTTGCCACGCCTTCGCTGTACGAGCCGTTCGGCATCATCAACCTCGAGGCCATGAGCTGCGGTACCCCGGTGGTGGGTTCTGCCGTCGGTGGCATTCCCGAGATTATCGTGGACGGCGAGACCGGATTTTTGGTGCCCCTGAAGGCGAAGTCCGAGACGGACTTTGAACCGGCTGACCCTAAGGCTTTCCAGACCGACTTTGCGAACAAGCTCAACAAGGTGCTTGCCGACCCGGAACTTGCAAAGAAGATGGGCGAGGTGAGCCGCAAGCGCGCCATTGACGTGTTCAGCTGGAAGTCCATCGCCAAGCAGACATTCGACTTTTATCAGGAATGCATCGAGCGCTACAAGCGCGAGGGCAAGCGTTAGTTTTTAACCGAGGAGGAGATCAACATGAACGCTCTTATTGTCATTGGGATTGTCGCCGTAATCGTTATCGTTGCCGTAGCATCGATGTACAACGGTTTGGTGAAGCTCCGCAACAACCGCGA
>CADBLC010000274.1 GCA_902795385.1 Fibrobacter succinogenes
GCCGTACAGCACGGCATCCTGTTGCGCCTTCTTGAGCTTGTTCCACGGCGTATCAAGCGAAAAATGCATCTCGTTCGCGATGTTCCTCAAGTTGCGGCGCCCGAAGTCGCTGAAAATCAGCGTTCCATCGTCCTTCTTGATGGTCGCGATGCAGCCTTCCTTGATGGACTTCGTCTTGTCCGGGATAATCAAGTCCAGGTCGAACTTGTAGCTTTCGCCCATGCCCTTGCACGCGGGGCAGCGGCCCTTCGGGTCGTTAAAACTGAAGAACCGCGGTTCCAGTTCCGGAATGGAGATGCCGCACTTAGGGCAAGCGAGCAACGTACCCTGCAGGCGGTATTCTTCCTTCCCCGGCGCAGTTCCGGCCTGCGATGCATCCCCGGCGCCGTCCTTACCTGAACCGCCCGCCGACAGCAAGAAGCTCACGAGCTTTCCGTCGGTCAGCTTCAGCGCGCCTTCCAGCGCTTCGCGCAGGCGACTCATGTTCTTGCGTTCGAGCGTCAGGCGGTCAATTACCGCTTCAATCGTGTGCTTCTCGTAACGCACAAGCGCCGGAACATCTTCCAGGCGGTAAATCGTCCCGTCCACACGGGCACGCACAAAGCCGTTTTCCTTGAGTTCGGCCAGTTCCTTGCGGTATTCACCCTTGCGCTCCTGCACAATCGGGGCCATCACCGTAATCTGCTTGCCCTCGTCGCTCACATACAAATTATCGACAATCTGGTCCACCGTCTGCGCCTGGATCACGCGCCCGCAATCAGGGCAATGCGGCACACCCAAGCGCGCAAAGAGCAAGCGGTAATGGTCCAAAATCTCGACCACCGTACCCACTGTGGAACGCGGGTTGCGGTTCACCGTCTTCTGGTCAATCGAAATCGTCGGCGAAATGCCGCGCACGCTCTCCACCTCGGGGTGTTTCATGCGGCCGATAAACTGGCGCGCATACGCCGAGAGCGACTCCACGAAGCGCCTCTGGCCTTCCTGGAACACTGTATCGAAAGCTAGGCTCGACTTGCCCGAACCCGACACACCGGTCACCACCACGATAGAATCGCGGGGAATGGAAAGGTTCACATGGCGGAGATTATGTTCGTGCGCGTCGCGGATTTCGATGGACTTTGTCATGTCACAAATATAGTGAACAAATGTGTAAACGTCAAATAGGTTCTACCAGACCAAACCGTATTTTCCCCGTTTTTTTCTAAATTTTTATGTTTTCTGTGGATATGATAAACTAAGGTAGAGTGAAATATGAAAAAATCTTTATTCTGGGCATGTATTTTTGCAGTACTTTCTCTAGCCGCATGCGATGATAGTACCAGTCCTGCGGAGAGCACGGTTCCTGATCCCGTAGAGGATAAAAATAGCCTCACGGATTCTCGCGACGGTCGGACTTATAGGACTGTTGTAATTGGCACACAGACTTGGATGGCTCAAAACTTGAATTTTGAAACGGCGAACAGTTACTGTTACGGTGATCAGCCTAGCAACTGCGCAAAGTATGGACGCCTTTATACATGGGGCACAGCGATGGATAGTGCGGGATTATGGAGTACAAATGGCAAAGGCTGTGGCAACGATATGGAATGTTCGCCAGCGAATCCTGTGCGCGGAGTTTGCCCTGATGGTTGGCACCTACCTACAAAAGCTGAATTTGAAACGTTGATATCTTCAATTGGCGACGAAGGGGGTGTTGGCGGAAAGCTCAGATCCAAAAATGGTTGGAATCATAGTAGCCGATATCAAAATACAGATGATTATTCGTTTACTGCGCTACCTGCTGGTAGTAGATTGAGTAGCGGGGATTACAACAATGAAGGTGATAACGCTTTCTTTTGGAGTTCTACAGAGATTTCTGGTGACATGGCGTATTACATTACTTTATACTACAACTCCGACCATGTGAAACCAGCCTATCTCTTCAAGTCCAGCGGATATTCAGTTCGCTGTGTTATGGACTAGTTTTTTCATCCTTCATTTTACCGCAGACAGCCTACGGTTCGCCCACCCAGATATCCGGGTAGAGAATTTCTTTTTCTGGGGCGTTCAGAATCAGGGCATAGTCCCCCTGCTCGTAATCTATCAGCACGACGTGTTTGTTCGTGCCATCCTGCGCGGTTAACGTGCCTACCTGGTATCCCGGAATGAACAGCCATTCCGTTGCGTTGAACACGTAGCCGCCATCAGCCCTGATTGCTTTCAGCATCTCGCCCGAATAGTCCATATAGAATACGTACTGATGCCAATAGTAACCCTCGTCTTGCGTGAATTCAACTCCCTTGGGGCCTCGGGCCTCCAAGAACGAGATAATCTTGCTTGTATCTCTGGCCATCGAAACGTTACAAACCTGCTCGTCGCTATACATATCAATATTGACAGAGTCATCATCGGTGGCGTAATGGAACAACAATCGTGGTGCCCCCGTAACAACTAAGGAATTGTCATTTGAAGCGCCCCCGTTATAGCTTCGGTTGAAAATTTTTTGGGGAACGCCGAAACTGTTGTTGGAATAAGTGACTAGAAAAGTTCCCGAGGTTGTCCAGCGGACATCTATGCTCGGACCGGCAAAATCGTCATAAAGGATTGCCGTGTCGCCGTTTTCCAAAACACGCCAACGGGGAATCGCCGCGCTTTCTACATCGAGCTTGTAGATCGAGCGCTCGTCAGAGGTTAGGTCGACGACAAAGAGTTCCGATTGCAGGGGGGCGCCTTCATACCCCGTCGAAAAGGCCAGTTTGCTTCCATCGGGCGAAAATTGAGGATGGTTGGGAGCAACAGAAGTCGGAATGATTTCGTGCCTGACCGAGTTTCCATCAATTTCCAAGTAGTTGAGTTCGCTCGTTTCGTCGTCATTGAAAG
>CADBLC010000275.1:0-3113 GCA_902795385.1 Fibrobacter succinogenes
AACTGGGGCAATGTCCGCTTCGACGGTGGCGGATTCGTGTCGGCGGTGATTTTCCACCCCAAGGCCGAAAACTTGCTCTACGCCCGCACCGACGTGGGCGGTATCTACCGTTTTGATTTTACGAATAAGGTCTGGATTCCGCTGATGGACTGGATCTCGGAGAACGACAAGGGCCTGTACGGTACCGAGGCGTTCGCGCTCGACCCGACGGACCCGAAGCGCATCTATGTGCTCGCGGGTACGGGATACTTTAGCCAGGGCCGTACCGCTGTGCTCCGCAGCGAAGACTACGGTGCCACCTGGGACACGAGCTACGTGGAAATGCTCGCGCACGGCAACGGCATGGGCCGCCAGACCGGCGAAAAGCTCGCGGTGGACCCGAATAAGCCGAACATCATCTTCTGCGGTAGCCGCACCAAGGGCCTTTACAAGAGTTCCGACTACGGCAAGACGTGGACGAGCGTCTACCAGGTCGCGCTCTCGACCGCCACGGAATCTAGCCTGAATGGCGTGAACGGCATCAGCTTCGTGATGTTCGACGAATCGCAGGGCAAGAACGCCGACGGCTCGACCAAGACTATCTACATCGGTATTTCCGACACGAAGGACAACCTGCAGGTGAGTAACGACGGCGGTGCTACGTGGAAGACTGTTTCGGGAGTACCTACCGGCCTGATGCCCCACCGCGCAAAGATTGTCGACGGCGACATGTACGTGACCTTCGCCGACGGCCCGGGCCCCTACAATATCGCGAGCGGTGGATTCTACAAGTACAACATCGCGGGCGGCACCTGGACCGACCTCACTCCGAGCGATTCGGTGGAGCACGAAGGGAGCACCACCAAGAGTTACGAAAAAGACAAGAGTTCCTACGGCGGTGTCGCGATTGACCCGAAGGACAAGAACCACATCGTGATTTCTACGCTGGGCAAGTACACCGGCCGCCACCTCGCGAAGGATGCGGCGGGCAATGAACGCGACAACTACGGCGACCGCATCTACACGACGACGGACGGCGGCAAAACATGGGTTCACGGACAACATTACGGCGACGGCGTCAACATCGACGCGAACGGTACGGACTGGATTCCGGGCAATGCCATCCACTGGGCGGGCTCGCTCGAAATCAACCCGTTCAACAACAAGCAGGCCTGGGTCACGAGCGGTAACGGCATCTTCATGACGGACGATATCACTGCGAAGGTCCCTGTGTGGAAGTTCCAGTCCCGCGGCATCGAGGAGACGGTCCCGCTTGATATCGTGAGCATTCCGGGTGGCCCGCTGGTAACGGCCATCGGTGACTACGACGGTGCCGTCTATACGGATATCAATGCGAGCGCCAAGCGCCATACGCCGACGATTGGCACTACCGAGAGCATGGCGTTTGCGCCGCTTAGCGGTTCGCTGGTGCGTACGGGCGTGATTACCGTGTACGGCCAGTATGACTCGCAGAATTTCAATGTGATGTATCGCTCCGAGGACATGGGGCAAACTTGGGACAGCGTGAAGACGACGCTCAAGGGCCCGAAGGGATTGGTGGTGCTCTCTGCCGACGGCAAGGTGATGCTTCACAGGCCCGACCAGGGCGCGACCGTCTACCGCACCGACGATAACGGCGCCACCTGGACTTCGGTAGAGACTGGCACGCAGACGAACTATTCCCGCATTGTCGCCGACCCTGTGAATCCGGCCGTGTTCTACGTGATGGGTGCCATGGGCACGCTCTACAAGTCGACCGACGCCGGCAAGAATTTTGTTGCCTCCGAGGCTAGACTCCAGAACGAAAGCGCGGGCGAATACTACAACGGCGGTGGGCTCATCCGCACGGTGCCGGGTAGGGAAGGTCACCTGTGGGTTCCGATGGACCAGTCGCAGGTGTGGCAGCCCAAGGGCTTTACCGAATACGGCCTTGCATACACCGAAGACGGTGGCAAGAGCTGGAATCACTGTGAAGGGGCATCGACGGCAATCGCCGTGGGTATCGGCAAGGCGAAAGATGGCGCCGACTACGAGACGGTCTTTATCTGGGGTGCCGCGAAGGAAGGCGACCCGATCGGCATCTACCGCAGTACCGACAAGTGCAAGACTTTCGAACGCGTGAACGATGACATGCACCAGTTCGGCGGCCCGGGTAACGGGAACTTCGTCCAGGGCGACATGAATACCTTTGGCGTGGTGTACATGAGTACGGTGGGCCGCGGGCTTATCGTGGGTGCCCCCGAAGGTACCGAAATTGTGCTGAAGAACAGGCAGGTTGCCCAGCCGGTGTTGCCGCGCCTGCAGCAGGAAAAACGCACGCTTCACGTGACGGCGCCGATGGGCGGAACGATTGCCCTGTTCTCCGTGAACGGCAAGACGGTGCTTTCCAAGCAGGTGGCAGGGCTCGCGCACGTTTCGCTCGAGTCGCTCCCCGCCGGCCGCTACGTGGCGAAACTGCTCGATGCGCACGGCAAGGTCCTTGCGAACAAGGCCCTGATGCTTCGATAGAATTCTTTACCTCAATGTAAAATAAAACGCCTCGCATTTGCGGGGCGTTTTTCTGTCTTCGATTTTAGGGACTGATTAGTCCAGCTTGAGCGTGCTCAGGCGGGTGTGTTCGACTTGGTCGAATTGTACTTTCGCTGCGCTCAAGTACCAAAAGTGTGCAAGGTTATGACGCAGCTGAATACTTGTATTCAGATATGGCATAACCGCAGCCACGAACGCCAACGGCGTTAAATGCTAGGCTCGGTCATATCCATGCAAGCATGGCTGCGACTCTCGCCTTACGCATTTGTCGTCCTGAATTTATAACTTTATATCACTTAATCTTGTTACTTTATATCACTTAATCTTGTTTTATCTACTTGTTCGAATTCTTCGATGATCTCCTTGCTCGGGGCCTTGGTGCAGAGGCTCACGATCACGATGGTCGCAAAGCTAAGCACGAATCCGGGAACGAGCTCGTAAATCTGGAAGATTTCGGCGGAGAATCCGGAGAGGTAGAACTTCCACACGAATGCGGTAATACCGCCCACGAGCATGCCCGCGATGGCGCCCGGAAGCGTGGTACGCTTCCAGAACAGGGCAAGGAGCATAATCGGGCCGAAGCAGGCGCCGAATCCGCCCCAGGC
>CADBLC010000275.1:3135-4104 GCA_902795385.1 Fibrobacter succinogenes
CCCTGCATGGCGACAATGACAGCGATAATCGTGATGACCACGACCACGCCGCGGCTCACCCACATGACTTCCTTGTTGCTCGCATTCTTGCGGAACAGGTGCTTGTAGAGGTCGTTACTGAATGCAGAAGCGGAAACCAGCAATTGCGAGTCGGCCGTACTCATGATGGCGGCAAGGATGGCGGCCATGAGGATGGCTGCGACAGCCGGATGGCAGAGCGTCTGGCACAAAATCATGAAGATGCGTTCGGGGTCGGCGACGGTGATGCCGTTCGCTTCCACGTAGTAGCGACCGAGAATGGCAATCATGATGGCGGCACCGAGGCAGATGGAAACCCAGGTCATGGCGACGCGGCGGGAGAACTTGATGTCTTCGGCGTTCTTGATGCTCATGAAGCGCACCAGAATATGCGGCATGCCAAAATAGCCGAGACCCCACGCGAGGCTAGAAATCAACGCAATCAGGCCGATAGACTTGCCGGTGGTAGCGTTCGTGAACAGGCTCATCAGGTAGGGATTCTGCGCGTTCACGGCATCCATGGTGGCTGCAAATCCGCCCGAGCCGGCCATGATAATCGAGGGAATGGCGATGACGGCAATGAGCATCATGGTCGCCTGGATAAAGTCGGTCCAGCACACGGCGAAGAAACCGCCCATGAAGGTGTAGCTCACCACGACGACCGCACCGATGATAAGGCCCGTGGTGTAGTTCATGCCGAAGATGGTGCCGAAGAGTTTGGCGCTCGCGACAAAGCCCGAAACCGTGTAGAACAGGAAGAACGCGAGGATGAAAATTGAGGCGATAACGCGGATGATTCCTTTGTTGTCGCGGAAGCGGTTCGCAAAGAAGTCGGGGAGCGTGATGGAGTCACCGCAGAAGTGGCTGTACTTGCGGAGCCTGCGGCCCACGATTTTCCAGTTGAGGTACGTGCCGATGACAAGTCCGATGCCGATCCACGCTTCGGAGAAA
>CADBLC010000276.1 GCA_902795385.1 Fibrobacter succinogenes
AGATGGAAGAACTTACCACATTCCTTACATACGAGATGCATCTTCGCCTGGCACCTTCCCGGGCCCGTATAGCGGTACTGCAGTTCCTTGTTCTCCTCGGCCCCCACAATCTGCACAACACCAGCCTTTTCGAGCCTCGAAAGGTTGCGGTAGATGGTGCTGAGCGAAATCGCGGGCAGGCTTTGCGCGAGCTCCGACGCCTTGAAAATTCTATCCGGATTTTCAACCATGCAATCGAGAATCTTTTGTCGTGTTTGGGTCTTGTATTCCACTTTTTTCTCTCCGATTTTCAGCCGGACTTGGGCCTCCGGAATGAATTTGCAAATCATTCGCAAATTCAAAGATAGTAAAAAAAAGGGGCTTTTCAAGCCCCTATCCTTTATTTCTGCAAGTTCAGGCTCGCATTTGCAGCGCCATACAGGCTGATGCTGTAGTCCTTGATGATGTACACCGGAATCTTGTTCAAGAGCGGACGGATGTTCGGGTTGTAATTCTTTTCGAAGTACTTCATGAACAGGTTGTCGCGTTCGAGCCAGCGCAAGTCCTTCTGCACGGTACCGCCAGCCAGGTAGAGGCCGCCCAGCGGGAGGAAAAGCGTGGAGGCGTCGCTTGCAAAGCGAGCGAGCATCTTCACGAACAGGCGCATCATCTCGGCAGCTACCGGATCGGTGTCGCTGGCGCGGCTGATGTACTTGGGACGATCGTTCGGTTCGGTTTCCTCGATCTTCTTGAAGGCCTCGTTATCGGGAACGCCGCGAGTTTCCTTCCACCATTCGTACATGTTGCGCAGCCCCATGCCAGACACGAGCGGTTCAACGCCAGGCACGGCGCCAATCTTCTTTTCCATGTAGTCGTGGAATTCCTGGGAGTCCTTGTCGAACGGAGCGAACGTAGAGTGTCCGCCTTCGGAGCAAGCCGGGATGTATTTTTCGCCGTCGAATGCGAGGAAGCCCACGCCCATGCCGGTACCCGGGCCAATCACAGCCTTGGTAGCCTTTTGCGGAGCGGGAGTGCTGCCGTCGGTATGCACGAGCTTGAAAATCTGCTTGGGGTCGTCCACGTCGAGTGTGGGGATGCCGTAGCTGATGGCCATGAAGTCGTTGATGACAAGCGTCGGGATTCCCGTTGCCGTAGTGAGGGCGTCGCCGTCCACGCTCCAGGGCAGGTTGGTCATGACGCACTTGTTGTTGGCCACCGGACCCGCGGCACTGATGCACACGTGGCTGGGCTTGAGATTGGCGTTGCTCTCGGCGGCCACCTTGAGCGTTTCGCGGATGGGCGCATCGAGTCCGTCAATATCCTTGGAAGGGCAAACCGTCTCGAGAATCAGGGTAAACTTGCCGTCTTTGTAGCCGACAAGGCCGAGGTTCGTGTTGGTACCGCCAATATCACCCGCCAAAACCAAGCGGTCAAACTTCGCATCGGGATTAAGCCATTTGATTTCCATAATAAAACTCCATGTTTATTCAAAGAGAATATAGGAAATATTTTAAATCAGGCGTTCAACCTTAGTGCAGAGGGCTTCGGCTTCCTCCGCCGTCGGGGCTTCCGCAATCACGCGGATGACGGGTTCGGTATTGCTGGCACGCACGTGCACCCAGGACTTTTCGCTCCCGAGCCAGAGTCCGTCGCGTTCGTCGGTGTTCCAGCCGGCAAATTCGGCCTTCACCTTCGGCAAAATGTCCGCCACCTTCTTGTCGCCGAGTTCAAACTTCTTCTTCGGCATCACGTAGGCCGGATTTTCGGCAACGAACTTCTCGGGGCCACCGTCATGGTGCGCCATCCAGCTGAGCACAAGCGCCGCCGCCACCAGGGAATCGCGGCCGTAATGGAGGGCCGGCAGAATCACGCCGCCGTTACCTTCACCGCCAATGATGCAGCCGTTCTCGATCATCTGCAGGCTCACGTTGATTTCGCCCACCTTGGCACGGCTGAATTCGCAACCGTACTTCTTGGCGACATCTTCGTTCATGCGGCTCGTGGAAAGGTTCACGCAAACACTGCCCTTCTTTTGAGCAAGCACCTCGTCGGTAGCAATAGCAAGCGTGTATTCCTCGCCGATACTTTGTCCTAAGCCATCGACCAGGGCACAGCGGTCGGCGTCCGGGTCGACCGCGAAACCAAGTGCGCAGCCGTTCTTCTTGACCGCGTCACGCAAGTCGCCCAGGTTCTCGGGGATGGGTTCTGCACCGCGCGGGAACGTGCCGTCGGGTTCGCAGTGCACACGCACGACTTCGCAGCCCAGCTGTTCCAGCAGGCGCGGCACGATGTAGCTACCAGCGCCGTTCACGGCATCTACGGCAACCTTGAATTTTTTCGCACGAATCGCTTCCACGTCCACGAACGGAATCTTGAGCGTACCGTCAATGTGGATGCCGTCGGCATCCGGGGCGACTTCGTACTTGCCCATGGTGCGGTAGTCCGGATAAGCGAACTGGTTCGCATCCGCAAGTTCAAAAAGCTTCTTCACGTCGTCGGGACCGAGGAACAGACCCTTGCTGTTGAGGAACTTGAGGGCATTCCATTCGAGCGGGTTGTGGCTTGCGGTAATGATGATGCCCGCGTCCGCCTTGAAATGTACCGTCAAAAGTTCGACCGACGGCGTCGTCGAAAGCCCGACGTCTACCACGTCTACGCCAGAGAGGCGGCAAATGCCCGCGACAAACTGCACGATGGCCTCGCCCGTGGGGCGGCTGTCGCGGCCAATCACAACACGCTTGGCCTTTGTAATCTCGAGAAACGCGCGCACATGGCTCTGCAACACCTGCGGTGTAAGCGTATCGCCAACGATACCGCGGATACCG
>CADBLC010000277.1:0-2765 GCA_902795385.1 Fibrobacter succinogenes
AAAAAAAGAAGGCGCCCGCAAAGGCACCTTCTGATAGTCTTTAGCAAAACCGCTTACTTCTTCTTTTTGGGCGGACGACGCACACCCCAGACTTCGGTTCCGTCCATCTTGTTCTTCTTCTTGAAGACGCCCAGATAGACGTAGGAATTCCACTTGACGATGTAGGCGCCGGAGCCCACGAGACGGTGCTTGTCTGTCGCCATGTTCCAAGAGATGTAGAAGTTCTGGTTGCTGTTGAAGCAGTTATTCGGTTTACCTTCCGCATCTACGCCAGGGAAGTACTTCGGATCCGTACATTCAATCTTTTCACTCTTGTGGGTCACGAAACCACCCAGGTTGGTAAAGATATCCATTTCGTACTGGAAGTAGACTTCTTCAGGCTTGACATTCTTGAACTGTTCGCTGGAGTTCTTGAGAGACTTCATGTCCGTCCTCAAGTACTTACCCAACGTGTTCGGGAAGCTGTCCTTGACATCCTGGAGGCTGAACTTCTGCGGGACAAGGAACGCCTGGATAGGCGGATCGTTCCTCTTGGTCGGATCGGCGTAACCGTAGTTGATGGAAGCGTCGTCAACCTTGGCAGCACCTTCCAGGGCAACCCACGGGCTTGCCAGACGGGCACCACCATCCACATAATCCGTCGGAGAGTTCCAGTTCATGGAAGCATCGCCAGAAGGGCGGTATTCGTTGTTTTCCAACGTGACCGTGTCACTCCACATGTTGGCCTTGCCTTCAGTCCTGAATCGAATCAAGTCACCCACGTGCGGAGACGGATTCTGCGGATCGTTGTTGGCAAAGCGAATCTTGATAGTATCCTTGACAGAAGGACCGTTCTGGGCACGAGAGGCTCTATAACGGGCCGAGGCGCTCAGTTCCGTTGCAGAGTTCAGGTAGAAGTGGAAGCCTTCCATCTGGAAGTTTTCGTCCAGCTTGACCGGTTCAGAAACAGCAACCGTAAGGATGTCGAACGTACTACCTTCAGCCTGCGGCATAACCTGAGCAGAAAGGATAACCGGAGCAATACGGTCGGTCATGTGCTTTTCGAAGAACGTCTTGACCGGCTTGCCCTTCCAGATATACTCGGTAAAGGAGTAAATCTTGTTTTCGGGCTTCACGGTGGTCTTGATTCCAGAAGAGAATGCCGTATCGGCAACAAGCCCGATAACGCGCTTGTCCGTAGACTTCTGGTATGCCGCCTTGACCTGTGCCGCATCGAACTGGTAAGAGCACTTCATGGAATTATCCTTAGAGTTGTTGGAAAGGCCCTTCTCGTAAGGATTGATTTCCACCAGGTTCTTTTCGTCGAAGCTCACGCAAATGAACGACGGGATGGAGTCCGGATGAATTTCACGTTCGTAGGTAATAGCGATGGAGTCACCACGGCCATCAAGGTATTCACGACTGTCTTCGTGGTACGGGCTCGGGATTTCCAGGCCCTTACGAACACGGCCACGCACGTCGAAGATATCGACAACCTGCGGCATCGGTGCAGGCGGCTTGTAGAAGTGCATGTTGCCGTACACGGCTGCGATGCTCGCGTTATCGATACTGGCAACGACAATGCTTGCCGCCGTCGTAGAATATTCAATACCAGACTTGATGCGGACAAGGGCTACGCCATCCTGGAATTCGGATACGCCACCAGAGATATTGTCAGAAGCCTGGATAATATCGGCAATGAGGAAGGTGCATTCCTTACAGAGATCGCCGGTAACCGGGTTCATAGCGACAAGGTAAAGGTCCACATCGCTGTTCACCCAGTGGAAGTATTCTTCACCGTCTTCATCGACATCGGGGTCACCCACGGTCGGATTCCACTGAGCGACATTGCCATTGGCATCGAGCTTTATGCTGCCATCGGTGTTCTTTGCCGGGTTGGCAAACGTAATCTGCGGAGCAAGGAACGTCAAAGCAGCGGAAGTCGAACCAACGCTTACAGTGACAGCCTTCTGGGGGTCTGCACCGAGACCGCTCAGCGGGACTTCAATCCACAGCGTATCGATACCGGATTCGCCGATAGTGCCCGAAAGCGAGGCCACCGGAGTCGTCGCATCGGCAGACGGGTAAACCAGGGCGCCTTCAGAAATGTTCGCAATGTAGTTCTGTCCCTTTGCAGAGATCAAGACGACACCGCCCTGTCCGTCCGGAGCAGAGATGTAGACCGGAATGCGGGTGCCGGCCATAGCCTTGCCCTGGAAGGTCCACTTCGTGCCATTGGGATAGACGCTCGGTTCATTATCGGTATTGAAGAACTCAACGTCGTTGGCGACAACACCGAGGTTACCCTTGACTCTGAAGGAGTAGTAGGACTTCTTGCCATTGACTTCGAAGTACAAGCGGTAGTTTCCAGGAGGAAGACCGATAATCTCGTTAGGATAGACAACCGGAACCTTGGGGTTCGACAGGTCGAATCCACCATATTGACGTTCAGTCTTTCCTGCAACAAGCGTAGCTACAAGGTCACCCTTACGAGTGGTAATCGTGTAGTTGATGTTCGCCGAGATATTGGGGCCGCATTCCATGGTGGAAGATGCGCCCGAGCCACCGGAACCAAGAGCGACGGAAGCACAGTCGCCACCACCTTCAGAGGTCACGCAGATGTTCATCTTGAGGCCAGCATCACCATTGTCCTGCGTGTCAAAGTCAAGACCCGTGGACTGCTTGATGTACATGTTCGTCTTGATGATAACGTTACTCATCGTAGTACGACGGTCACAGAAGAAGATATCGATCGGATAGTCCTTACCCGGCACGAGGAAGCCCGC
>CADBLC010000277.1:2814-4476 GCA_902795385.1 Fibrobacter succinogenes
AGTTTCTTATTGATAAAGACCCAAATGTCGTCGTCGCCACGGAACGTGAATTCCTGGGATTCGTTATAGGTGAACGTTGCATGGGATTCGAAGCAGAAATGCTGGTTACGCTTTTCATTCTTTGCATAGTTGTCACCGGAATCAAAGCCCCAGCGCATGAAGGAAGCGTCGCAATAGCTACCCCAGCACCAAAGAGCGAGATCCTGACCGCCAACCTTCCTATTAAGGTCGTCACCATCAGCAAACTTGCCTTCGCAATCTGCACCGCTCGGGAAGCCCGGAGTCTTGCAGTAGTGGTCCAAGTCGACACCGAGCACTTCCTCGGCATTGTTAGGCACAGGACCAGCTGCAGGGCGACGTGTTCTCGCCGCACGCGTCGGACCAGCCACAGTCGGCACGCCATTGATAGTCAACGTCACAACACCCGCATCATCGGATTCCTCAAGCGGATAGAAACCGCCAACAAGGTCGTTAGTAACCATGGAGTCGGAATCGAAGCCCCAACGGGTATCCGTACCATAGTGGCGGAACGGCATGTCGTAGCACTGGACTTCGTTCACATTCGGAGTGTAGTTGAACAGCTTATTGAAGTTCGCTTCGTTACCAAAGCACTTTACAGCATTGGGAGAACCGGAATACACCGGCTTGTTGTCGGGGCCCAAGTCGGTCTTGACAAGTCCATACTGCACACCCACGCAGGCTTCATACGGGCCGGCAGGATTCTTCGCATCAGAGCAGCAGTCCGTAAACACTTCGTTGAGCGACATGTCGGTATCGTAAATCACAGCAGCCAAGCTGAAGGAGCAACGGGTATTGTCGCCAGCTTCAGGAACACCCGGGTCAGACACGAACCAACCCATATCTGCTTCAGAGCCATCGGGCCAGTCGTTGTCATCCGGAATGAAGTACAAGTTATTAACGCCATAGGCTTCGTAAAGCAGGCTAAGGTCCACGGGTTCAGTGGTTTCATCTTCACCCCACAGGCCCTTGAGACCGAGCTGCATATCCGGAGAATTCTTCAGGTACATGTAGACATTGGACGGAGCCTGCTTGAACACCATGGCGAACCAGCCGCACATATCCTTTGCCGGGGTCATAGCCGTATCTTTCTTGGTCGTACCAATTTCGTAGTGGATCATCATGTCGTCGGACTGCCAAACCTTTTCGTCCGGGACAAGCACATAGAAATACTTTGCATCGGAAGGCTGTTCTCCGAGATAGGTCTTGCCAGGACGGAGCGGGTCTTCCGTCACATAGATAACCTTTCCGGCACCGGGGCAAGAGATGTTGGCTTCGTTCGTCGGCCAGTTTGCGTCGTTCGCATTCCTGGGAGCGACAGCGAAGTTCAATCTCGTTACAATGCTGGTTGCGCCCGTAGCGCTATTACCAATCGCAAAGTAAAGGTTGTCTTGAATGCCCAGGGCGCTCAGGTCATATTCATAATAACCGTCGCTATTCAACGTCATCTTTTTCAACGTGTTGACATTGAAACCACCGATGTAGGCGCCAGACCATTCCGAAGGCGCCTTAAAATAAACGGTGCCCTTACAAGTGGGATTCTGCGCCCAAACCCATTGCACCCCTGCAACGAGCATCATGATTCCCAAAACACGTCCCATGAGAGACACTTTATGTTTTTTCATAATCTTTATATCCATTTAG
>CADBLC010000278.1:0-4429 GCA_902795385.1 Fibrobacter succinogenes
GAGCGAAAATTCTACAACACGTCCTGTTCGCGTGCGCTTTGCGCCGAGCCCGACGGGTTACCTGCATGTGGGCGGTGCGCGTACCGCCATCTACAACTATTTCTTTGCAAAGCACATGGGTGGAACTTTCTATCTGCGTATTGAGGATACCGACCGCAAGCGCTATAACGAGACTGCCCTGCACGACTTGATGCGCGACCTCAAGTGGCTGGGACTTCAGTGGGATGAAGGTCCGGGTTGCGAAGGCGACTGCGGCCCGTACTTCCAGAGCGAACGCCTGGATATTTACCACCGCGAAATCAAGAAGCTCCTGGATGCGGGCTGCGCCTACTACTGCTTCTGCACCGAAGAGCGCTTGCAAGAAGTCCGCGCCGAGCAGGAAAAGAGCCATGTGCCGGTCACCGGTTACGACCGCCACTGCCGTAACATCAGCCGCGAAGAAGCCGAAGCCCGCATTGCTGCCGGCGAAAAGGCTGTCATCCGTTTCAAGGTGCCCGAAACCGGTGTCACCGAATTCGACGACATGATTCGCGGCCACATCAGCTACCAGAACGAACTTTTGGACGACCTCGTGCTCATCAAGCGCGACGGTTACCCGACTTACCATTTTGCAAGCGTCGTGGACGACCACCTGATGGGTACGACGCACGTGCTCCGCGGTGACGAATGGATCAGCTCCACACCGAAGCATGAACTGTTGTACAAGGCCTTTGGCTGGCAGCCGCCTGTGTGGTGCCATCTGCCGGTGATTCTCGACAAGAACGGCGGTAAGCTCAGTAAGCGCAAGGGTGCCGCTTCCGTGGGCGACTTCCGCGATCTCGGCTACCTGCCCGAAACGCTCGTGAACTACCTTGCTCTCCTCGGCTGGAACCCGGGCGACGACCGCGAAGTCATGACCATCAAGGAAATGGTCGAAAGTTTCACGCTCGAACGCATCAACCCGAAGTCCGCAAGTTTTGACGAGAAGAAACTCCAGTGGATGAACGGCCAGCACATTCACATGTGCGACGACGCGTTCCTCAAGGGAATCATGAAGGAAGGCCTTGCCGCGAAGGGTATCGACCTTTCCAACGAGCCGGAAGCACGCCTCGACGAAATCGTGAAACAATTGAAGCCGCGTGCCCACTTTGTGCAGGACTTGGCCGAGATGGCTGTGTACTTCTTTGTGGCTCCGACCACCTACGACGAAAAGGGTGCCAAGAAGCACTTTGGCGAAGGCTCCAAGGAAGTCGCTACGCTCGTGCGCGACATGCTCGCTTCCATTGAAGACTTCAAGACCCCGGTAATCGAGAAGGGTTTCTACGACCTCGCCGAGCGCTGCGGCCACAAGGTCGGTGAACTCGTTGGTGCTCCGCGTCTCGCTGTTTCCGGCGTTACCGCTGGCCCCGGCCTCTGGGAGATGTTCGAACTCATCGGCAAGGACGAAGTGCTCCGCCGCATCGACGTGGCGATGCCTCTGATGAAATAATGCGCTCGCAGTTTCCCCATAGGCTCTACACTCAAAGGCTCTTCTGCCGCCGCTGCCGTCGCGTGACGCGTCACGGCCTGTTTGCGAAGGAGCCGTATTCGACCTATGGAGGAATGACGCCCCATATCCCGCTGCTGTGCAGTTGCGACGAGTGCGGAACGACCTTCGTGGCGTTCTCGCAGGAATTCGCGATTGGCGTTGGCGGCAAGGGGTCGGACTATACGAAGATTTACGGGAAGAACCGTATTGTTCCGGGCAACTGGCTCTATTTCAAGAATTCCGTGAAGCCGGGCATTGTCAAGAGCCACTTCAAGCCGGGCATTGTCAAGAGCCACTTCCAGACGGAAGACAAGGAAGTCTTCTTGATAAGCTACGACGGGGGAGCGCCCGAAAAGGTGGAATGTCCCAAGATTCCAATCTTGAACGAGGATTCCCCCGAAGGCTACAGGCTTGTTCCTGCGCAGACGGCCCAGGTGCTTATCGGTGACAGCGTCTACCATGCTATCCGAGACCAGTTCGGCTTGGCGGTCGGCCTGGTGAGCGATGGCGGTAAGGACAAGCTAGCCATTCTCCTGGACGATAATTCCCTCCTGTTCATTACGATTCCGCAGTCCAAGCAGAATGTGCCCAATGCGATGCTGACGGAGTACGTGCGACAAAAATTGGCCCAGCTATTCCCGGACGATTTCCGCCGCGTGCAGGTGACCGTAGGCCAGGGGATTGTCTATCTCGACGGGATTGTCCGAAGCCTTGCCGTAAAGCGTGCGCTTTGCGCTTGCGTCAACAACATGCCGCGTGTCCGTGGCTGCGTCGATTTTATGCGCGTGCAGATGGAAACGTACATTTCCGACGAGAGGCTCGAAGGCTCCATCTGGCGCCTGCTCGATACGCCCGCCTTCAAGATTTTCGACTACACGGCCGAGGTAAAGGAAAGCAAGGCAACTGTGACGCTGAGCTGCTTCGATTTCAATTTTCCGAAAGACCTGGAAAACCGCATTGCCGATTTGCCTGGGCTTCAGGACCTTTCGCTGACGATAAATCCCATCCCCGAGAAGAATCCCGATATCCAGGTGACGTGCAGGGTTATCGAAGGCGAACTTGCCCAGAATTCGCGCTTGGCCGGATCCATCATCCGCCTGACGTATTTCAACAACAAGTACGTGATGGAAGGCCGTGTGTCCAATGCCTTCCAAAAACAGTGGGCGCTTATCAATGCGGTAAAGATGGTCAGGACGGCCTCGATAGAGAACAGGCTGAGGGTTTGTTAAAATACAAGGAGGAACCATGGCAGGATACGAGAAAATCAATACTGTTAAGGACTTGCTGAAAAAGGAAATGACGGTCAACCAGCTTGCCGTGGCAATCGGTCGTGGCCCGCGTACGGTATTCCGCTATCTGGAACTTCTCCGCAACGAAAACTGCGGGCTGCGCAGCCACAAGAAGGACGGCGAGACCGTATGGGTTATCCAGCCTGAGGAACGGACGAATTTCAACCAGGACATCGTAAAGCAGCTTGAAAAGATAAAGAAGAATTCCTCCGACTCGTCTCCTGCCGACATGAAGAACCGCAAGCTTCTGGACAAGCTCATCGAATCCTTGCAGGTGACGAATCCGGACGAGTTCAAGCCGGAAGCGATAACGACCGACCGTGACCTCGTTCTGGATTACGGTCCGTTCAGTGACGAAAAGTTGCAGGATGCCATCGTGAACAGGATTCTCGATGCCGTCCACAAGAGGTTGAAAATTCGCATTACATATACGCATGTCGGTGACGAAACCAAGAAGGAAACGATTGAAGTCAGCCCGGTCAAGGTCATCATGCGAATCGATACGGTCTACCTGGTGGCTGCCGACGAATCTTTTGCGAAGACGGGCGTGTTCAAGAATTACGTGGTGGAAAACATCTCGAACGTGACGATGACGAACAATCCTGTAGAAAAGGACCTGGTGTTCGACGCCGCGCTTCACTACAAGCATACCTTCGGCAAGTATACTTCGTCGGAGGCCCCGCAAGAAGTCGCCCTTCTTGTCAAGGACAGCTGGCTCAAGAAGCAGTTCGAAAAATCCCATTTCAATCCGCCGGTCCGCCTGCGCAAGGACCGCAACAAGCAGGACCTCGTGGAGATGAAAATCCGCTTGACTCCCGATTTCAAGACGTGGCTTTTCGGTAACCTGCCGTATTTGCAGATCCTTAAGCCCGAGAGCCTCAAGAACGAAATGAAGGCCCTTCTGAAAAAGACTCTGGAAGAGATGTAAAGGTATTATGGAGCATTCGCTTTCTGATTATACATTCGAATTCCCTCAAGAATTGATTGCGTCCCGCACGGCGGGAAAGGGCAAGACGCGCATATTGCATTGCCCCAAGGACGGCGGGCCGCGCCGCATTATGAAGGCTCCCGAGATTGTGGAACTTTTCCGCCCCGGCGATTGCCTGGTGGTGAACAACACCAAGGTGATTCCGGCACGCCTCTATGGCCATACGATGCACGGTGGTGAGGTGGAGACGCTTTTGGTGCAGTCGTTGATTCCTGCGGAGTCGGGCGATGCGCGCTACGAGGCGCAGGTGCGCCCGGGCAAGGCGTTCAAGGTTGGCCGTGAACTCGAGATTGCCGGCGTCAAGACGGTGGTCGAGGAAGTCCGCGAAGACGGTTCCCGCGTGTTGCGCTTTGCGGCGACTCCGGTGGAACTCGAATCGGTGATGAACCGCGAAGGCCATGTGCCGCTCCCGCCGTACATCAACCGCCCCGACGACGAAGACGACAAGAAGGCTTACCAGACGATTTTCGCGAAGTATTCGGGCGCCGTGGCCGCCCCGACGGCGAGTCTGCACTTTAGCGAGCAGATGCTTGAAGACTTGAAGGCGAAGGGCGTGCATGTGGCCGAGGTGACGCTGCATGTGGGGCCGGGTACGTTCCAGAACATCTCGGTCGAGGACTTTACCCAGCACAAGATGCACGGCGA
>CADBLC010000278.1:4496-6290 GCA_902795385.1 Fibrobacter succinogenes
CAGGCGGGCGTGACGCACGCTTTCTTCTATCCCGGTTACCGCTACAAGATCGTGGACGGCCTGCTGACCAATTTCCATTGGCCCAAGAGCTCGCTCATCTTGCTAGTCTCGGCTTTTTACGGACGCGAAAATACGCTCGAAGCCTACAAGATGGCTGTCGAGAACAAGATGAAACTGTTCAGCTACGGCGACGGGATGCTTATCCTTTAAGGCCTAGGCCTGCGCGTCCGAGGCTTTCGCCAACAGGCGCCTTGCCTGGCTTGCCAGGATGTCGTTCTCGCCGAGTTCGATGACCTTCTTGAGACGTACGCATCCCTCTTCGGGATTCAGGTTGCGGTTGATGCGGATTTCGCCGATGCTGTAGAGGGCACGGCGGGCGAGGGTGGCATTCTTTTCGGAAGAGAGTCCCTTCTCGAGCATCGCGAGTGCTGCTTCGAAGCAGTTCTTTGATTTGGCGGTCTCGCCCCATTCCAACCACTGCTCGCTCGGCACGTCTATGTAGAGGCTCGGACTCGTCATGCGCTCCGCCAGTTTCGTGGTCGTCTCGACATCGATGGGGAATTCCTGCAACAGGGCCGCCGCTGGAAGCTTCCTTGAATCCTTCGTTTATCAAATCACGCGTTCTTTTACGGCGTTCGGATTGCTGGTTGGTCGCGGCATTCTTGCGCCTGCGCTCCTCGAGTATTTGCGCCCGGAGTTCCGCGATGCTCCTTTTGCGGTTGGGAATGTTGATGCCGCCGGCGACACCCAGCCCGAAGAACAGCAGCGAGGCAAGCGCTACCGCCCCGAAGATTCCGCCGTTCACGTACGCTGTCCTTGCGGCGTCCGAAAGCCGTAGCGCCCAGCATGAATGCGACCGCACAACTCATGCCCATGTACCGCTCTGTATCGTAGTGGTCAAAGAAACTTGTCCCGGTGAGTACGTAGACGACGAATCCGCCGGCAAGGGTCGCCAATGCGATACAGCCTGCCGCTACCGGCACGCCCCAGCGCCGCGACGTCTGTATGTAGGCAAAGGGGAGGAATATCAGGAATACGAGGTAGCTCGCGACTCCCGGGAACAGGAGCCAGCTGGTGGCCAGACGCTCGAGTTCGCCGTCTTTGGGGGTGAACGCGAGGCTGTAGCGGACATGCTTGTCCGTGTACTGCTTGATCCATTTGTCGCATTCGTAGCGGAAGTGGCGTTCGTCCGGATAAATCTTGTGTTCCTGGATGTACTGCTCCTTGCCGCCACCGATTTCCCACCATTCGCGGAATTCCTTTTTCATCTCGACGATGCGGTCTTCGACGATGAAGGTGTGGTTCTGCTGCAGATAGCGTTCGCGGTACTGTTCGAATTCTTCGGCTTTAGTCTTCTCGTCGGCCTTGAGCCCGACCACGATGAATTGGGCGGCGCCTTCTTCTTCCCACCACTTCTCGAACGTCTTTACGATGTTCGCTTCGCGGTTGTGCTGCTTGATGGTTGGTGACAGTGCGGTTACGGCATTAAAAATCCCGATGCCGACGGCTATCGCGATGACGATGTAGTGGTGGACCTTCAGGTCTTTGAGGAAAGATTTAAGCGCATTCATGTATATGAATATATACTATAAAAGCGCAAGTGGGAATTACCGTTTTCCGTATTCGCGCAACTGGTTCCACAGGAAGTCGGTGTTCACGTCGCGGTAGCCCTGCGCGTTCACCTGCTCGCGCAGCTTGTGGGCAATCTCGAAGAGGTTCGGGCAGTTCTGCATGCGCTCGAAGCTGTCGAAAATCGTGAGGCTGTCAATCCACTGCGAAAGCTGCGGGAACCTG
>CADBLC010000279.1 GCA_902795385.1 Fibrobacter succinogenes
CACTGGCCTGTACGTCGGTTGCGAATTCTTCTTCTAGTCATTAGTCACTAGTCATTAGTTTTGCAAAAAGAAAGGCGTGCTGGAAAGCACGTCTTTTTTTATGCTCTAGATCCTTCGACTCGTTACACTCGCTCAGGATGACACGACCTTTGGCCGAGTCACTTCACATCGTATTCGGGAATCGGGAGGGATTCGCCCGACTTCATCGCCTTGTCAAGCGCCGCGGACTTCGCCGGATCGAGCCACCAGTAAACCGGGATGGCGTCTTCGCGGTTAAAGTGGTCCAGCACCTTCTCGGGCATGCCGTAGCGGTTCCAGTAGAGGATGCGGTGGTGGTCGCACTGCCACATGAGCACGTACGGCACGATTTCGGCGAGGCGGTTATCCAAAGCCTTCAGGATTTCGTTACGCTTCGCGAGGTCGAATTCCGTCTTCTGCAGGTCGATGAGGCTATCCACCACCTTGTCCTGCACACCGGCTAGGTTGTTCGTACCCTTCTGGAGCGCGGTGGCGGAATGCCAGCTCGCTTCCGGGTCGCGGAGGCGGCCTGCGCCCCAGTTCACCCAGTAGAGGTCGAAGTCCGCATCGTCGAGGCGCTTGCGCAAGGTGCTCTGGCTCATCTGCTCGATGGTCGCCACCACGCCGACCTTCTTCAGGTCTTCCTGGAACAGCGTGAGGTGGCGCAGGTCTTCCTGGCTCGTGATGAAGTTGATGGCGAAGGCCTTGCCGTTGAACTTGTAGAGCGGAGCGGTCGGGTTCTGGTTGCCTTCCCACAGGTCGGGGTAATAGCTGTTCAGCAAGAAGTACTGGCCGAACATGTACTTTTCGTTCATGGCCTCGCGGTTCAGGAGCATGCTCAAAGCGCGGCGGACGCGAACGTCCTGGAACTGCGGCTTACGCAGGTTGATGGCCATGCCCTGGAAGCCGATGGGCTCCTTGTTGAAGATCCTCTGCTTCACGGCCCAGCCCTTCTTGACGGCATCGAAGTCGGTCTGCTTCATCCAGATGCTGCTGGTGTAGATGGCGTAGGCGTTGAAGTCCTGCTTCTTGAAGGCTTAGCGGATCTTCTCGAAGTTGTACTTGCCGCGGTTCCAGTTCTTGTGGAAGCCCCACCAGTCAGCTCGGCGCTGCAGTTCCACGTAGCGGTCTTCGCGGAAAGTCTTGATCTTGTACGGGCCCGAAACCACCGGGAACTCGTAGCGGATCTGGTTGAAGTCCTTGCCCGCCCACACGTGCTTGGGGAACGCGAGCATGCCCGCAGCTTCCCAGAAGTTACCCCAGTGCGTTTCCTTCGCGGTCATCTTCACCGTGAGGCTGTCGACCACCTCGGGGCGGTCGAAACGGCTAAGCCCGACCTTGAAAATCGGGGTGAGGTTCTTCTCGTCCATGATGACATCGTAGTAGTACTGCACGTCTTCGGCGGTGACGGGCTTGCCGTCGCTCCACTTGGCGCGGCTGTCCACGTGGAAAGTGAACGTCTTGCCGTCTTCCGATACGCTCCAGCTGTCGGCGAGGATACCGACTTCGCGGTCCTCGGTGGAGTGCAGGCTCACGAGCGGCTCGAACATCATGCCCATGAGTTCGGCGGAGAAGCTGTTGTAGTCTTCCCACATGTTAAACGACTTGGGCATCGCGGAGCCCCAGAGCGTAATCGTGCCGCAGGGGCGCGCATCCTTAGAGGCCACCGGGTCGAACTCACCCGTGGCGGTGGAATCGACCGGCAGTTCCGGGCAGTTCAGCTCGGCGGACTTCGCAGACTTCGCGCCCTTAGAACCCTGCTCGTTGCAGGCGGTAAGGGCCATCGCCGACACCATCAGGGATGCTAGTGCCACGCCATAAAACTTCATATTTCTCATTCTCATATATCGCCTTCTCTCGTCTTTCGTCTGTAGGCGCGCAGCGCCGTTCTCTCGTCTAAGTTACGGTCTAAAATACCTTTTCGGCTTCACGGGTTTTGCGGGGACTTCTTCGGCAGGGGCGTTCTTCGCCTGTTCCTCCTCTTCCGCCTTGAGCATCTCGAGCGTCATGCGGGCCGCTTCCTGTTCGGCCTTCTTCTTGTTCGGGCCCGAACCTTTACCGTAAGTCTTGCCATTCAGGTGGACCTCCGCCGTGAACACCTTCTGGTGTTCCGGGCCGTCTTCACCGATAATCTCGTACTCCGGAGTCGTGTGCAGACTGCCACCCTGGGAATATTCCAGCAGGGCACTCTTGTAGTTCACAAAATCCTCGGCCACGATGATTTCCTTTACCCTCGGGAAATGGAAACGGTTCAATATGGCACGGACTTCCTCGAGCCCGCCGTCCAGGTATACCGCACCGAGCACAGCCTCGTAGGCATCGGCCAATATGCTTTCCTTGCCCCGACCGCCCATCTTGGCTTCGGCCTTCCCGAGCTTGACGTAGTCGCTCAGGTTCCATTCCTTGGAAGACTGAGCGCACGCATGTCCCGAGACAATGGCGCTCTTGCGCTTGGACAGGTCACCTTCGGAATCGTCCGGATACGTCCTGTACAGGAACTCGGTCGTGAGCATGTTGAGCACGGAGTCGCCCAGGAATTCCAGGCGTTCGTTGTTGTTCACGTAGGGCAAGTCCTTCCCCATCAGGAAGGAGCGGTGAACGAGGGCGTGGGCCAGCAGTTCCGGATCGCGGAACCGGTACCCGAGCTTCGCCTCAAGCCCGTCCCCGGACTTCTGGCGAAACCAGAGCTTGAATACTTTGTGAAGGAGATTTGATTGTTCCATAGATTTGTAGGGGGAAAAAGAAAGGGCAGCCACATACGGGCCACCCTGTTCAGTCCTATTTTCGAGAACCAGGCTTGAATTAGCCCTTCTTGGCTTCGAGGAAGGCCACGACATCGGCAACCTTCTGGAACTTTTCGGCATCGGAATCGAGGATTTCGACTTCGAACTCGTCTTCAAGAGCCATGACCAGTTCAACGCGATCGAGAGAGTCCGCACCCAGGTCATTGCCGAATTCGGATTCCATCTTCACGTCTTCGGCCTTGACTTCGAGCTTGGCGACGATGACGTCGGTAATCTTCTTGAAAATTTCTTCTTGTGTCATTGTTTACTCCATTTGGAATTGTTTGAGTTCAAATTTAGTAAAAAACGCCTAGGCGTTCAACCCCCCGTCTACCCCCAGAATCTGGCCAGTGATGTAGCAGGCGTCGTCGGAGGCCAAAAAAGCGACAGCATTGGCCACATCTTCGGGTTTTCCGATACGTCCGAGGGGAATTTGTGCGGCATATTTTTCCTTGGTGGCGTCGTCCATGGTGGCGGTCATGTCCGTCCCGATGAATCCGGGGGCAATGGCGTTCACCGTAATGCCACGGGAAGAGAATTCCATGGCGTTGGACTTGGTCATGCCGATGATGCCAGCCTTGGCAGCGGCGTAGTTGGCCTGGCCGGCCTGGCCGTGCAGGGCGTTGATGCTCGAGATGTTCACGATGCGGCCGGTACGCTTGCCCATCATGGTGCGGGCGACGGCGCGGGTGCAGAGGAACACGGACCTGAGGTTCGTGGCGATGACGGCGTCAAAGTCCTCGTCCTTCATGCGCATCAGGAGGCCATCGCGGGTAATACCGGCGTTGTTGACCAAAATGTCGACCGTTCCCATGTCGGCGATAATTTGCTTGAACACGGTCTG
>CADBLC010000280.1 GCA_902795385.1 Fibrobacter succinogenes
TGCGCACGTTCCTTGAGGCGCATTTCGGCGTTGTCGCTGCGCAGGAACAGTCTGTATTCGGCGCGGCTCGTGAACATCCTGTAAGGCTCGTCGAGCAGGATGTTCGACAGGTCGTCCGCCATTACCCCCAGGTAACTGTCGGAACGACCTAAAATAAAGGGGCCTTCCCCCTTTATTTTGAGAGCCGCGTTGATGCCAGCAAGGAGTCCCTGTCCGGCAGCTTCCTCGTAGCCGCTCGTACCGCACACCTGGCCCGCGAAATAGAGTCCCGGGATCTTCTTGCATTCGAACGTCGGGTAGAGCTGCGTGGCGTCGACGGAGTCGTACTCCACAGCGTAGCCTATCTGCAGCACTCGGGCGCGGGTAAGCCCCGGAATCGTGTGGATGGCGGCCAACTGGATGTCGGCAGGCAGGCTCGAGCTGAACCCGTTGATGTACACGCGGCCGATGTCCGCCTGTTCCGGTTCCAGGAAAAGCTGGTGGCCGTCGCGGTCACCGAAGCGGTTAATCTTGTCCTCGATACTCGGGCAGTAGCGCGGGCCCTTGCCGTGGATGCGCCCGCTGAACATGGGACTATCCTTGAAACCGCTGCGCAAGATTTCGTGAGTCTTGAGATTCGTGCGCGTGATCCAGCACACGCAATCGTTACGGACGTTCCCGTTCGCCGGTTCGCCCCAGAAAAAGTCGGCACCTCGACCAGGAACGGTTTCCGCCAGGTGGCGGTCGCTCATCGGCCAGGCAATCTCGTCGCCGCGCTGTACTTCGCATTCACCAAAGTCGATGGAATCGGGATCGAGCCTGCTGGGCGTTCCCGTCTTGAGGCGGCGCAAGGCGATGCCATGCTTCGCGAGGCTTTCCGAAAGTTTGTCGGCACTCGGCTCGCCCACTCGCCCGCCGATACTCGTTTCGAGTCCGGTGAACATCTTGGAGGCAAGGAAGGTGCCGCTCGTAATCACGAGCGAGCGCGTTATGCAACGTTCGCCGTTCAGTAGAGTCAGTTCCAAGCGGCCATCCGCCATGCGTTCGAATGCGGCAAGTTCCCCCTGGATTACGGAGAGTCCAGGAAGGTTCGTGATGACGTCACGCGCCACCTCGCTGTAATACTTCATGTCGCACTGGGCGCGCGGGCCCCACACGGCAGGGCCCTTGCTCATATTGAGCATGCGAAACTGGATGCCAGCCTTGTCGGTCAAGAGCCCCATCAGGCCACCGAGCGCATCGATGTCTCGAACAATCTGGCCCTTGGCCACCCCGCCTACGGCCGGGTTGCAACTCATACGCCCGATGGCATTGATATCCATCGTGAGCATGGCCGTCTTTACGCCTAGCTTCCAGGCGGCGTGCGTCGCCTCGATGCCGGCATGACCGCCACCGATAACGACTACATCATATTGTGAAACTACAGATGACAATCCGAAAATTACTTCGTTGCAGGAGCAGGTGCCGGGGCGGCAGCGGCAGGCTTGAGCGTGTCAACCTGTGCCGGAGCCGGCGGTTCAACCTTCCATTCCACGTTCTTGCCATCGAGGAGTTCGGCAATTTCCCTCTTGAGGTCTTCCTTTTCCCTCTCGAAGGCGGCATACTGCTTGTAGGTGCCGTCCGGATTCACGAGGTAAATCTTCGGAACGTAGCCATCGCTGTAGAGTTCGCCGAACTGGCGAGCTTCATCCCACACGACCTTCTCGTTGTCGTCGTAACCGGCGTTGTCGGTGAACTTGCGGATACCGGACTTGTTGTTGCCACCGCTGAACACGGTAACGGCAGTAAGGCCCTTCGGAACAAATTCCTTCGCAATTTCCACGACCTGCGGTGCAGCATGGGCGCAGTGGCCGCAAGTGGCAGAGAAGTAAGAGATGAGGAGCGGCTTGCCGGCATAAGCTTCGAGATTTTCGTCCTTCGTAGAAATACCGGTCACCTTCACCTTGAAGTTCATCTTCACGGGCAATCCGTTCGGGAGAGTATCGCCACGGAGGCCAGCGACAGCTTCCTTGAGCTTCGCTTCTTCTTCCTGGGCCTTCTTCATGGCTTCTTCACGAAGGACCTTCATCTTCTCGTTGTAGCGTTCGCCCACAGCCTTGAGGGAATCATCGGGCAGCGGCATCACGAAAGCGGAGTCACGCACCTTGGCGGCAGCATCCCTGATACCGAGGACAAAATAGTCCGGATCGAAGTCGGTTTGGAACTGAGCACTGATGCCCACAAACTGGTTACCGAACTGGACACCGAGAACATAGGAGAATTTCTGGTTGTCGGTCGGATTCTCGCCCAGGGTGACAGGAGCGTTCGTGGGAACCTTCTCCGGCTCAATCGGGAAAGACTTAATGGCGGAATCGACATAGGCACGATACTTGGCCTGGTCGCCGGCCATGGCAGCCGCAGCGGCACTATCCGGCTGGGCCTTGGAAAGACGGGCACGGGCCTTCATGTTGTAACGGCCGGCAATCCCGCTCAGGGAATCTTCCGAAATCTGGAGCTTGAAGGAAGTATCCTTGGAAGCCTTGACATTATCGTAGAAAGCCTGGATAGCGACATCCTGGTCGATGTGTTCGCCCACCTGGAGAGGCATCTGGCGGAAACTCTGAGACGCGAACTGCGTGCCGAGCATATAGGCAAACTTCTGGTCGTCCGTAGAATTTGCGCCGATGGCGGCCGCCTGCTTGGACTGTTGGGTATTGCAGGCAATCAAGGCAAGTGTACATGCACCAAGAACG
>CADBLC010000281.1 GCA_902795385.1 Fibrobacter succinogenes
GACTTGAGGACGCGCGGCAGAATCTTGATGGCTGTCTGGATGGAGCCTTTTGCCCAGCGGAACTGCTGAGCCTTGAACGCGTTGATGTCGTTGGGGAGTTCGGCCGGCACAATCACGTCGAACACGAACTTCATCTTCCATCCGGCCAGCTGGCTGCGGTAGGAGAGGTCCATGTCTTCGGTCAGCGTGTCGCCTTCCCAGCCGCCACCGCCGTAAATGGCCTGCTTGCGCCACACGCCGGCGGTACCGTTGAAGTTCATGAAGAGCTTGCCCCAGCTACGTGCGGACTGTTCCACCACGAAGTGTCCGTCGATACCGATGGACTGGGCGAGCGTCAAACCGGATTCGGTGCGGTTCAGGTGGCCCCAGCGGCCCTGGACCAGGCCGATCTGTTCGTCCATCACCAGGTAGGGGATGGTCTTGAGGAGGAAGTCCTTCTCGGGCACGAAGTCGGCGTCGAAAATCGCGAGGAAGTCGCCCTTGGCAACGGCCATGGCTTCCTTGAGGGCGCCGGCCTTGAATTCGGAACGGTTCGTACGGTGGATAAGCTTGATGTCGTAACCCTTCGCGGCAAGTTCGGCCACCTTCTTCTTGGCCACTTCGTAGCATTCGTCGGTGGAGTCGTCCAGAACCTGGATCTCGTGCTTGTCCTTCGGGTAGTCAATAGCGCATACGGCTTCGAGGAGGCGTTCGACACAGTTGGCCTCGTTGAAGACCGGAAGCTGCGTGGTGACCTGCGGGAGGTCGGAAATGGAGTGCTCGCGATAGAACTGGAGGATACGCTTGCGGTCGGAAAGCCGGGTCTTGCGGCTGTTCTTTAGGAATAGGTAGATGCTGTAGTAGCAGCTAAAGCCGTAAATCACCAAACCGACACCGGCGATTACATAAACTACGAACATTGCGTAGAGAAGTACAGTACTCATCCTTTCGAAAACCTTTGCATAATTGAATGCTTGGCGCCAAATATAGAAACCCTAGGGCGACTTTGCTATGTTTTTTGCGTAAAAATGTGTGAAAAATGATTATGGCGCTTTTTTTGTGAAAAAACACCTTTTTTTGGCGTTTTTGGGTGATTTTGTAATTAGATTGTAGGTTTACAAGAGGAATTTATTACAACGATGGACAAGTCTCCGATTGCAAAATGGATAGAGGCCAACAGTGGCAAGGAAACCTTCGGCAACGCCCTGAGGGAACTGGTGTCGTATGCCTGCGCGGAATGGATTCGCCGCAGCGGGGGTGGACTGCTACCTCCGGAAGAGGCCCTGTCGAGGGTTCTTTTGGCTCATGCCTGCGAGGGCCCGCTCGACGAGTGGCTCGAGTCCCCGGCCGCCCATAGCGGTGAAATTGCCGCCTTCTGCGAGTCGCTCAAGTCCCGCCCGCTCCCTGCGGAACTGGCCGGCGATGCCCCGTCGGTACTGGATTTGCGCGGGGTTGCCTGCCCCCGCAACGCGGTAAGGTCCAGGCTTGTAATGGCGGGCTATCCGTGCGGGAAGGTCCTTGAAATTTGGCTCGATAACGGTTCCCCTATAGAAAATGTGCCCGGGAGCCTGGTGGCCGACGGCCATAAAGTGCTAAATCGCGAAAAAAAAGCGGATTATTGGGTGTTGAAGGTGGTCAAACCGGATAATAAAGAGTAGATTATTGACGTGGAAAATAGGATTCTGATCATAGGCGATGAACTTTTCGGCCCCCAGGGGGAGGTTGCCGCGCGTTGCGTGGAAATGCTCCTGTGCCGCAAGCCCAACCGTCCCATGCAGTTTTCCGTGAATGCCCCCGTCCTCCCGTCGCTTTCGCAGTTGCTTGCGCGCGCCTCGTCCGATATTATCGGCAAGCAGGCGGGTCGCATCGTTCTGGGGCTAGGCCTCTCCGAGATGAAACGCGAAGGTGGCGATGCCGCCAAGGTGTCGGAGAGCTACGGCGCCCTTGTCGACGAAATCCTCAAGAAGACACAGTCGTTTTTGGACCTCGTGACGGTTCCCAAGGACCTTCTTCCCGAGATAGACGGCCAGGTGCTGGCGCTAGACGACTTTATCCGGGCGCAGGCGGACAAGTGCCCGGACCGCGTCCATGTACTGGATTTTGCCGCCCATGCCGAAAAATTCAAGGAAATGCAGGCCGAAAGGGGCAAATTCGCGAGAAGCCTCTATTCCGACGATGCAAAACCGACCTCTTTGTGCCTTACATTGCTGTCGCTCTTTTTGCAAGATTGTATATTAGATACGATGAAGTGAGATTTAAATTAAAAAGGTAGGGAAATATGAGCTTGTTTGACGATCATTTTGCTTCGAAGAATGCCGCCAGCGCCCGTGCATGGGCCATGGACAACGACAAGAACGGCGACAGGAAGGGAAAACGCCATGAACCGGCGGCCCCGAAAATGGGTATCTGTGATAAATGTCACAAGGAGGCCCTGGTCCGTTCTTTCCGTACGCGTCAGACGGACATGGGTGACGGTGCCGCTAGCTTCGGTACGGTCGTCAAGTACTATTGCGAGGATTGCGCTCCCAAGTCCCGTGCCCAGAAGGACGCCGAGGTCCCGCAGCTTACCTCCAAGCAGGTGAAAAACCTGATGAAGAGTGCGAAGAAGGGACTCCTCTAGCTCACATACTTTTTTACTAATTCCCCTTAACAGGGTTTGTAAATTTTCCTAAATTTGGCGCCGTTCCTAAGAACGGAGTGCCCATGTCCAATATTCACGCCAAAGAATC
>CADBLC010000282.1 GCA_902795385.1 Fibrobacter succinogenes
ATTCGTCCAGTAGGGCCTCTAGGGCGTCGATTTTCTCTTGGTATTCATTTTCGCTCATTCTTTTGCCCCCCCCCTTTCAATAATGCATTTTCAGAATCTCAACCCCCAATAAAATCGAGGGTTTGAGATTCTCTTTTTTTGCCATCCCCCCTACCGCTGTCCGCGATGCAGGGACGATTTTCGCATTAAAGTTGCGTGAATTTTCAAGAAAAGACTTGACAAACCCGCCAAAATTTGGGCGCTGCGCGCCTCTTAGAAGTGGAAAGCGTTTTTCAACAGCCACTTCAAAGGAGGTACTGCCATGCAGCCCGAACCGTTCTGCCGTGCGGCTTACGAAGCCGCCCTGCAAGCCGAATTTTCCCACATCCACGCCGACAAAAAGCTCCGCAAGTTCGCACGCGCCATCTTGTCCGTCGATCTTTCCGTCATCGACGGGATGCTCGCCCCGACGTACTCGAAGTTCGGCCCGAAGCCTTACCCGCCGTCCTCCCTCTTCATCGCCTGCCTGCTCATGGTCTTTCTCCGTACGACGGGCTTCACCGCCTGGGCGGAGCAGCTCAGGAAACATTCCATCTACGCCCGGATCTGCGGCTTCGCCCCGGACGAGACGCCAGGCGTTGGGACGTTCTACAACTTCATCGCCCGCCTCTGGGCGAGCGACAAAGCGAACCTCCGCGACCACGTCCGTCCGAAGAAGGACCGGCCGAAGAAGCCGCGCGGGAAGGATGAGAAAGCGGACCCGCCGACGGATGAGACGGTGGCATCGGACATCGGGAGATGGCGCGGGAACGCATCGCCGGATTCCGAGCCTTACCGCCGCTTCTTCCGCCTGTTCCTGCTGTTCCTCGAAGGTTCCGTTTCACGCGGCCTCGTCTCGAAAGACCATCTCGGCGTCTCCGGAGACGGCACGCCCTTCGCGACCATGCACCGCGAGCGTTCGCACCGCGTCTGCGACTGCCGCGAGAAAGGCGTCGAGCGCTGCGACTGCGACCGCTGGTATTCCCAGCCGGATTCCTTCTGGGGCTGGGATTCCTCGCGCAAGTGCTACTACATCGGCTACAACTTGTACCTCTTCACGGCTTCCGATTCGAAGAGCGACCTGCCGCTCTTCCCGCTGCTCCTGCCGGCCTCGCGGCACGACGGGCGCGCATTCGTCGAGGCGTACGCAAAGTTCCAGGCGTTCTGCCCCGACTTCCATACAGAACGAATGCAGCTCGACTCTGCGCACGACGCGATGCCGATCTACCAGTGGATGCTCGAGGAGGATGTCACGGCGTTCATCGACCTCCATTCCGCAAAGTCGAAATACGACTGGAACGACATGTTGGTCACGAAGGACGGCCGTCCCATCTGCCCCGAGGGGAAACCCATGTGCAGCGACGGCACGGAGAAAAGACGCATGCGCAGGAAGTTCTGCTGCCCGCTCCAGCGGCGCGACCCGAAGACGGGCAAAAAGGTGGTCTGCGGATGCGAGCACCCGTGCACGGATTCGCCTTACGGCCCCGTCCTGCACATCCCGATGAAGGATAATCCGCGCATCTTCAACACTCCCGCACGCGGGAGCGACGCATGGGTAAAGGAATACAAGAAGCGTACGTCGTCCGAGCGGGACAACAAGCGGATCAAGACAGATTACAAGCTGGAAGACGGCCGCCACCGCTCCAGCATGCTGTGGTATTTCCGGCTCTACTTGATCTTGATGGCGATCCATATGGATGCTTGGGATACTGCCGGCCTTCTGGATGCAAGCCTTTTGCCCGAGGACGTTGCCGCCTGAATTCCATAAGCATTGCCCAGCCGCTCAGATTAAAATTTTAATCTCCAACGGCTTGTTTGCCATGCGCTTTTTTCGATTGTATTCAAGGAAACCCCATGCACGGTTCTCCGCTGACGCGGATTCGCCGGTTTCAAAGGGAAATATTCGGGGAATGCCCCGAGTGTCTACTGATTATGGACGAGATCCTGAAAACCTATTGTACAGGTACCATCAGAGTTTGGATCACAAATTTGCAAGATAGCCTTTGTCGCGGTAGCTTGCGTGATATGTCCCATCACGCCCGCATGAATTGCAACCGCCGCCGCGTCGATGTGTTGCCGGCGCAAGAACAAATCTTGCGCCGCCGCAAAAACCCATTTGTTCGTTGGATCTCCGAAATCATCAGGCGTTAAGCGGCTGAAGATTTCAGCAAGCGCAAAACCGTAATTCGGTTGCTGTGTTTTATCCGCTTCTCGGACGGCATAGGGCACAAACGAAAGGAGGTACCTTTCCGTGTCTGCCGCCTCCCCTTTGTGCACATCTGTAAAATCAAATCCTGCCATTCCACGTCATCCCTTCAAGCAATATCACTTATCAACTTGTCAACGGTCGGCGGCGTGTAGTTCGCATCCGCCTGTTCTTGCGCGGCTTGCCGTGCCTGCGCTTGTGCTTTTTGCTCAATATCTAGTTTTGCATTAATCTCTCCGGCAATGCGCTTATCGTTAACCATGCGTTTTGCGACGCCCTCGAAATAGCCTCTTACAGTCTTCTTGATGTCTCCAGCCTCTTTGGCCTTTAACGTTTCGGCGTATGCATCACGGCAAATCGCGGGTGTATAAGTTTCGAGCGCTTGTGCCGCTACAAGTTTGCCAAGGTGAAGCACGTCGTTAAGTTGACTGTAAACCTTGCGTTCATTAACGTCGTATTTGCTCAGTAT
>CADBLC010000283.1 GCA_902795385.1 Fibrobacter succinogenes
CCCGCATCCAGTGAAAGCAAACCTTCCAGCTCGGCAAGCGAAAGCAAGGACTGGCGTAGCCAGTGCCTGGACATCATCAACGAGTACCGCAAGACCGAAGACGCCAAACCGCTGGTCCTGGCCGAAGACGAAAAGCAGACCTGCACCGACAAGCAGGCCGCCAGCGACCTCAAGGACAACTCCCCTCACGGGCACTTCGGCGACTGCGGCGAATGGGCCCAGAACACGGGACCGAACGTAAGTCTTTCTGCGACAATCGACACGGTAGCTATCGCCAATCGCTACCTCAAAATGATGTGGGACGAGAAAAAACTGGTCGAAAGCGGGGAACGTGACCCTGCAAAAGACTCGGATTACTCCTATATCGGGCACTATCTGAACATGCGGAGCACAAAATACACCAAAGTCGCCTGCGGTTTTGCTACTAGTTCCGATGGGAAGACCGGATGGTTGAATATCAATTTCTTCTAATGTTTTTTATATTTAACAAAGTAAAACATTAAAAAACGGGGAAACAATGAAACTGTCTAAAATTGCAGGAACACTGGTTATCGCCGGCATGGCAACCGCCGCTTTTGCCGTCGATGGAGATTTCGCCCTCAAGGGCAACGTCCAGACCCAGGTTACCAAGTCCATCGCCGACGAAGACAACAACTTCAGCAGCGGTTGGATAAGAGCCAACGTGGGTGGGCAGTACAAGAGCGAAAACCTGGACGGAACAATCATGCTCCGTATTTTCGCCCCGGAATTCGGCAACAAGATTGAAGAAAAGAAATACGACAAGATTCTTGCCGACCTCTACTGGGTAAACTACAAGTGGGTTCTCGGCGGAAACGACAAGATGAACTTGAAGATCGGTCGCTGGAAGACTGACTGGTCCCAGTCGACTCACTTCGGTACCTACCTCGACAAGGACCTGACCGTTCGTGGTCTCTGGATGCGTGACTACAGCCATAACGCTCTCGAGCTCGGCTGGATCCACGGTCTCAGCTCCCTGAACGTCATGGTCGCCACTCAGGACGGTAACGCCAACCGCGGTTACGTCCGTGTCGAAGAAGACCTGAAGTTTACGTTCCCGCTCGAAATGAAGTTCGGTTACCGTAGCAACGCCATCGATGTCGTGCAGAACTCTGCCTACCTCACCCACCGCGTAGCTGCCTACGCCAGCTTCAACGTACTCCCGATTCTCCGTGCCTACGGCGAATATTCCTGCGTGTACACCCAGGAAGACGACGAGCTCAATACGGAAGCCAGCAACTACATCGCTCCGGAATCCAAGTACTACAAGCCGGGTGAATACTACCAGCCGTTCTATCTCGGTGTGGACTTCGCCCCGAAAACCGGTATCCTCAACACCCTCATGAGCAACCTCATGGTGGAATGGGAATACATCAACAGGCGCGACAACCTCTACCAGGTTACCGAACAGACTTACGACGACTGGGCATGGACCGTCGCTTGGGTAAAGAACGTCGGTTTCTCCAAGTTGCAGTTCAGCGTTTACAGCGAAAACGAGATGACCGACGTGGGCCTCGCCTTCCGTCTCACCTCTACCATCAAGTAAATCAAATCGGTCTAGAACCGAACAGAAACGCCTAGCGTATTGGGTCCCGCAACAAGCGAGACCCTTTCGTTTTTCGCCTTGTGCAACTTAATAACGGAAAGGCTTATTCCCGTCCCGGCGAGGGCGCCAATAACGACATCGGTCGGGAAATGCTTGCCAGCAGCAACGCGAAGAACGCCTACCATGCCGGCTGCAGACAAAGAACTCGCCCACACGATTCCCTTGTAGGGCGATTCAGGATAGACTTCGCTGAACCATTCTCCCGTAAAGACGGCAACCGTGAAAGCTGCGGACGTATGGCCGCTAAAGAAACTTCCGTAAGCCTCGCCACGGGCGTCGCGAGCCTTTTCGGCCCCCTCCCCCTCGGTCGCGTAAATGTACGGGCGCGGCCATAGCTGGGTAGACCTGACCAACAAGTTGAGCCCGTTCTGCAAGGCCAGCGCTTGCGCGAACATCAACGTATAGGCGGCAAAGTCCTTCCCCGTGGCATCCCCGCCGTACCAGGAATATCCGGCCAAAGCGAGCGGAGCCACGCCAAGCACAGCGGCCCAATCGCTTACTTTGTCTGCAACACCATTGTACCGTCCGGCAACGGGCCTGTCCCACGGAAGCAACCTGGACTTGTCAATGACGTCATCATCCGAAAGCACGTCCATCTGCGAATAGCGGTAATTGCCATACACGCTCGACACGGCCGAGAAAAAAGTCAGGGGCATATCACGGGACCAGGTCAGTTCGTAATGGCTTCCCGATTCCGCGAGCGAAGGTACTGCGCCCAGCATGGCAAACAGGGCCACGCACTGGCCCGTGCAGAAGAGCCTTTTAAGGATGCCGCGGAACACACGGAAAAAATAAATAATTATATTAATGACGTATGACCCGCGAACCGATTACCCCCACGATGGATTTGTTCGGCGCCATCTCCGACGAGATGCGTCTCAAGATTTTGATGCTCCTGGACCAGGCGGAATTTACCGTCAACGAAATCAAGGACATTTTGGACATTCACCAGAGTAACGCCAGTCGCCACCTGGCCAAGCTTTCGGCATGCGGGCTCCTCAAAGACCGCAGGGACGGAATCAAGGCCTACTACCGCCTGAGCGAAGACCTGCTGATGAGTTCCAGGGT
>CADBLC010000284.1 GCA_902795385.1 Fibrobacter succinogenes
TTCGCACCTACAGACGACAAATGCAAAGGACGAATGTTGCAGGGCTGCTTGCAGACCTGTAACTGAGTCCAGCATTTGGGACTTGTCCAAAGACGAAAGAATAAAAATGACGCTTCGCGTAAAATATAAAGTGTTCTCTCTCGTCTCTCGTCTCTCGTTTCTCGTCTAACGTTTTTATTAGGGAAGAATACTATGAAGGTTACAGTTTTAGGTACTGGTGGATGGGGTCTGACTCTCGGTCAGGTGGTGTATGAAAACAAGTGTGACGTGTCCTTCTGGACAAATTCGCAGGCCGAAGTAGACCTGCTTTCGACGGAACATCAGTACAAGGACAAACTCCCCGGCGTGATTTTCCCGGCGGATTTCAAGTACACGACCGACATGAACGCGGCCCTGGATGGCTGTGACATGGTGCTTATCGTGGTGCCTTCGCAGTTCATGGGCGGTGTCGCCAAGAATCTGGGCAAGTGGACCCCGGCCAAGGGCAAGGAGCCGATTGTTGTCTGTGCCACCAAGGGCATTCTCGAAGGTACGAACCAGCTGATGAGCGAAGTGCTGCTCTCGAACGTGCCGTGGCTCACTGAAGACAAGATGGTTGCCTTTAGCGGGCCTTCGCATGCCGAAGAAGTCAGCCGCCATATCCTTACCGCGATTGTGGCTGCCTGCGTGAACGAGGAATCCGCAAAGCTCGTGCAGAAGGTGATGAGCTGCTCTTACCTGCGCGTGTACAGCTCTACCGACATCGTTGGCGTGGAACTCTGCGGTTCCGTGAAGAACGTGATTGCTATTGCCTCCGGTGTGCTCTACGGGCTCGAGGCTAGCGGCAAGTACAAGATTGGTGACAACACCCGTGCGGCCCTCCTTACGCGCGGTCAGGCTGAAATGTGCCGCCTGGGCAAGGCTCTTGGCGCCAAGGCCGAAACCTTCGCCGGTCTTGCCGGCATGGGCGACCTCATCGTGACCTGTCTCTCGCAGCATAGCCGTAACCGCTATGTGGGCGAACACATCGGCAAGGGCGAAACCATCGAACAGGTTCTCGCCGGCATGAAGATGGTGGCCGAAGGCGTTCCCACTTGCAAGAGCACCAAGGCGCTTGCCGACAAGCTCGGTGTCGAAATGCCTATCGTGAACTCCGTCCATGCGCTCCTCTTCGAAGGCAAGAAGGTCGAAGACGTGCTCAAGGACATGTGGGGTCGCGAGCTCAAGACCGAAGTCTGGGGCTAATTTAGACGAAAGAACGGTGCTTCGCACCTACAGACGACAAATGCAAAGGACGAATGTTGCAGGGCTGCTTGCAGACCTGTAACTGAGTCCAGCATTTGGGACGCGGGTTCTTCATTTGTACTTTGTCCGCTACCGCCGCCTTGTCCGCCTTGGCCGGGTTCACCTTCGGCAACGTCGCTAGGCCATGTCTCTCTGTAGTTCACAAAGAAGGGGATGAGCTGGGTGACTCCGTATTCCAGGGCAATGTTGGCAGAGCCCCTGCGGCGCAGTTCCATGCCGAGTGAAAGGAGGCTTCCGGCGATGTTCAGGTTCCTAGTAAAGTGCTCGGTTTCGCTCCTGTACGAGAACAGGATGGTGGTTTCGATTTTTTTGTGAATGTCCGCTTCGCCTGCGGCGTAGAATCCGTGCAGGTCCACGTGCGGGGCGATGGTGTACTTGTTCCCGAAGACCCACTTGTACGAGCCGCCGCCAATAATCCCGTAGGTATCGATATCGGTATCTACGCGGAATTGCTTTTGGAGGAACGTAAAGGATAGCGCCTTGAGTATCGATGTCGGAAGCGCCCGGTTCGGGGCGAGCGTCTCGTAAAAGCGGTCCGGATTCTTTTCGGTTGAACCGGACAGGTGTACAAAATGCAGGTCGGTATGGAGCGGCTTGCGGTTCCAGCTGGCGTATATGTGATGGAGGTGCGCCTCTATAGGCAGGTACAGGAACCGCTTGTAGCTAGTCTCTTTGTGGAGGATGCCGTATAGGGTGGCGTCGGCGTCTGCAAAGGTATACCCGGCGGCAAAGTCGTTCTTGCCAATAGAAATGCCGTAGTTGAACCCGATGGCCACAATGTCTATGGAGTCCCTGATGTAGTATTCCTTCTCGGGATTCTCGGGCGATGTCTGTAATATTTTCCCCGAAACGCCTACGCGCTGGCGCCCTATCCTTGCCTCTGCCGAAACTTCGCGGTACAGAAAGTGTGATTCCCACTCGGCCGCTAGTTCATGGACAATGTCGTCCTCGAACTCCGAGAACCAGCGTATCTCGCCTATATCGAGCGTCCCGCGGCCAATGCGGGTGCTGAGCCGGAAAAGCGAATCCGGGTGGTATATGGAAAGACTCGAAAATACATAGGGGAGGTTGCTTATGTCGACACCCAGAGAGATGTACTTGAATCTTCCTTCGACGCCGACGTTTGCGATATCGAGTTCGTTTGTGCCGATGAGGTCCCAGCTTTCGCTGTAGCGGCCCCTGACATCGATATGGCGGTACCCGCCGTATACGCCGATGTTATCCAGACCGAGGGAATCGGTGACGCTGCATTGCTTTACGGCGAGGTGCTTGTCGTCGGTATGCAGGAAAAAAAGCCCGCCGCAATCGGCGAGCCCGGCGTTGCTTGCCGCCATGGAGGCCGAACCCCCCAAGCCTACGGCAAGTATAGTGCTCTTTACGAACTTCACCTTAATCGGCGTCGCGGCCTTCGGTCTTGAGGATGTTCCAGAACTTGTCTGCCGTCATGCCCGGAAGGACCCCGTTGAAGGTGATGTCGGGGAAGAAGATGAACTGTTGCATTTCGTCCAACGTGTAGTCTTCGAATTTTCCGGTCATTTTATTGAATTTTCCAGCTTCCAGAGCTTGGATCGAGATGGTCTTTTTGCCCGAGGCATCGGTGAAGTAGAAGGCGTTGGGCACGTCGTTCCATCCAACGGTGGCAAAGAGCGTGACGCCATTTTCAACCTTGCAAACTTCGGAACGGAGCGTTACCGGAGAAGGCGCGAACGCGACGGTGGAGTAGCCGAAATACGCGTAGTAATAATCATCCTCGTCGTATTCTTCGGCTTTGAACGAGAACTTGCAACCATCCGACTCTACGTAGTATGCATTGCGGAAATAGTCGCCATCCTTGGTCTCGCCGTCCATGTATACCATCAGGGCGTCTTCGTCTTCTAGCCAGTATGCCTGGTAGAAGCTCAGGTCGAAATAGTCAAGTGAATACTTCTGGCTCAATTGCTCAAGGAACTTGTCGTGGAGATCTTTTTCGGCAAAGGAATATTCAGGGTCTTCGTCCCAGATGGCGACCGCGTCGGGGTTGTTCCAGGTGGCTGCGTCGTTGAACTTGTGGTAGGGGAGGTAGTCCTGCCAGCCGTCGGTAATTTCAAAGAACTTGGCGACGTTTATGGTGACCTTCGAACCATGCGGGAGCGTCACTTCGACGCCGGTGTGGAGGGCCTTGCGGTAGTGTTCCAGGGAGTCGATTGCCTTCTGGAAGTCGCCTACGCTTACGTCAGACATTTCGTCGTCGCCGACAATGTAAAGGTCGTCCTTCTGGGTCTTTAAACCGTTTTTCGATTCTTCGATGCCATACTGGAGCCCGACTTCCACGAAAGCAATTGCGGAGTCAAGCAAGTTGGGAATGTCCTTGTAGCTCGGAATCCACTGGCTGTAGACTGTGGAGAAGGAAGATTCCTTGCTCATGAGCGAAATGAACTGCTTTGCGGATTCGCTGGGGATGTTTTCCTTATTCTCCAACGCATCCATCCAGGCGTAGCTCTTGTTGGCCGAGAAGTCGATGTTCAGGCT
>CADBLC010000285.1 GCA_902795385.1 Fibrobacter succinogenes
CGCCACCATCGCGGTCGTGTAACTGATGGCACCGGTAAAGAACATCGTGAGCGCAAGCTGCACCGCCCCAGCGCCAAGCGCCGCGTTCATCTCGGCAGGCCCGAGTTTCGAGAGGAACAGGCGGTCGATAAAGGTCATGATGGTGTCGAAAGACATCGACAGGAGCATCGGAAGCGCCACAACAAGCACATCCTTCACGTCCCCGTTCTTCTTGAATTTTTTAGGGCGATAAAAGATATTCAACAAAGAATCGACCATATTGGGCGGCAAATATAGAAAAAGTGACTAAAAAATCAACGCTTCAGTTTCTTGAGATTTTCAAGGCGGCTCAACGCCTCGTAAAGCGTTTCGTCCCTCTTGGCAAAGTGCAGGCGCACCAGGTGGTCCACCGGTTCACGGAAAAAGCTGGAGCCGGGCACCGCGGCAACGCCCACCTTCTGCGCCATGTCGATGCAGAACCGTTCATCGGGCAACTTGTCGCCATCACGGGAACTGCGCGAGCCGTACCCGAATTCGGAAATGTCAATCAGGACAAAGTAGGCGCCTTGCGGTTCCGAGAAACGCAGGCCCAGGTTCCGCAAGCCGTCCGTAAACAACTGCCGCATGTGCGTGTAATGCGCCTGCAGGCCGGCATAGTACGAATCATCAAAGCGGAGTGCCGTCACGGCAGCTTCCATCAGCGGGGCAGCGGCGCCGACCGTCAAAAAGTCATGGACTTTCTTGACGCGGTCCATAATAGGTTCCGCGGCAAGCACGTATCCGAGACGCCAACCGGTCACCGAGTACGTCTTGCTCAGGCTGCTGCATTCAATGGTGCGTTCAAACATTCCCGGGAGCGTCGAGATATACGTGTGACGGTGAGGCGCATAGATGATATGCTCGTAGACCTCGTCCGTAATCACGTACAGGTCGTACTTCACCGCGAGGGAGGCAATCACCGAAAGTTCCTCGCGGGTAAAGACCTTGCCACTCGGGTTCGCGGGGTTGCACAGCACGAGCGCCTTCACGCCCGGCTGCTTCATGGCGCTTTCGAGGACATCGGCATCGAAGCTCAAGTCCACGGGAGAAAGCGGCACGTAAACGGGAGTCGCCCCGCAGAGAATCGTATCGGCGGAGTAGTTCTCGTAAAAGGGCGAGAACAGCACGACCTTGTCGCCGGGATTGCAGACCGACATCATCGAGGCCATCATCGCCTCGGTACTGCCGCAGGTAATGACGATTTCTTTTTGCGGGTCGTATCGCAGACCGCTAAAGTGGAACTGCTTGTCGCTCAGCGCCTCGCGGAAGTTCTGCGCACCGAACGTAATCGCATACTGGTGCGGGCCCACGGGGGCAATTTCTGTCAAGCGTCTCGTCAGTGCTTCCGGCGGGTCGAAATCCGGGAATCCCTGCGAAAGGTTGATTGCCCCGCAGGCGTTCGCTATGCGGGTCATCCGGCGGATAACGGAATCGGTAAAAGTCTCGGTGCGCTGGCTTAGAGGTTTCATGGCAGGCAAATTTAGCATTTATACCGGCAACTCTATCGTCTTTCGTCTATAGTCTTTCGTCTAATATTCTATATTTGCCCTCACTATGTTTTCACAGCTGACCGACTCTCTAGAATCTACCCTCAAGAACCTGCGCGGGCAGGGCAAGCTCACCGAAGAAAACGTCGCCGAATCGCTGCGCGAAGTGCGCCGTGCATTCCTCGAAGCCGACGTAAACTTCAACGTGACGCGCGACTTCGTGAAGGCCGTCAAGGAAAAGGCCCTCGGATCCGAAGTTCTCACCTCGGTGACTCCCGGTCAGCAAATCGTGAAGATCATCCACGACGAACTCGTGAACGTCATGGGTGGCGAAACCAAGGAAATCAACCTCTCCGGCCCCGCTCCGGTCGGCATCATGATGGCTGGCCTCCAGGGTTCCGGTAAGACGACCTTCGCCGGCAAGATTGCACTCTGGATGCGCAGCAAGAAGAAGAGGAAACCGCTCCTCGTGGCGGCGGACGTGTACCGCCCGGCAGCTATCAAGCAGTTGCAGGTGCTCGGCAAGTCTATCGGCATTCCCGTGTACGACGAAGGCCAGGGCGACCCGGTGGAAATCATCAAGCATGGTTACCAGTACGCCAAGGACAACGGCTTTGACCTCGTGATTTACGATACCGCGGGCCGCCTGCAGATTGACGAAGAACTGATGCAGGAACTCGAGAAGGCCAAGGAAGCCGTGCACCCCGACGAAATCTTGTTCGTGGCCGACGCGATGATCGGTCAGGAAGCGGTGAACGTGGCCGAGACCTTCTGGCAGCGACTCAGCTTCACGGGCGTGTGCCTCTCCAAGATGGACGGCGACACGCGCGGCGGTGCAGCCCTCAGCATCAAGCGCATGACGGGCGTGCCCATATGCTTTATAGGCGTTGGCGAAAAGCTCCCCGATATCGAGCTGTTCCACCCCGACCGCATGGCAAGCCGCATCCTCGGCATGGGCGACGTGGTGAGCCTCGTGGAAAAGGCGCAGCAGGTGATTGACGAGAAAGACGCCAAGGACCTGAAGAAGAAGATTCTCAACAACACGTTTGACCTGAACGACTTCTTGAACCAGTTGCGTACCATCAAGAAGCTCGGCCGCATCAAGGACATTTTGAGCCTTATCCCCGGCCTCAACAAGTTGCCGCTC
>CADBLC010000286.1:0-867 GCA_902795385.1 Fibrobacter succinogenes
GGCATAAACCATTAACAAAGAGAGAGACTTATGAAAAACAAAATTCTTACTGCCGCCGCCGTTTTGGCAGCCGCCAGCCTTGCTTCTGCATTCAGCTGGGATGGTGCCGCGAGCGAATACTTTGTGAATACGGGCCTTGACAATGGTACCGAAACTGCCGGTTACTGGTACAGCTACGCTGACGACGCCGATGGCGGTCTGTCTGCTGTGGAATGGCCGGTTCCGCTTGGCAACGAATACTCTGATGAAGCTCTTGACCCGGTCATCGACCACTGCGGCGGTGTCTGCGGTAACTTCACCCTGAACGCCGGTACGCTTGAATACAAGCCGTTCGTCGGTATTGGCTTCAACGTTGCTGGTACTGCTACCGCTACTGGTGGTGCTGCTACTACGGCCGACGCTACCGCTTGGGGCGGCGTCTGCATTACCTACACGGTTGATGCTCCTGCTACTCTCGAACTCGGCCTCGGTGACGACAAGGACGCTTCTATCGGTTACGATAACCCGTTCGTTTCCCTCCCGAAGTCCGCTTCTGCTAACGAAGTCTGCACCCAGTGGGCTGGCTTCAAGCAGGCTGGTTGGGGCAAGGGCAAGGTTTCCGGTGACGAAGCCGGTGCCGCTCTCGCTGCTGTGAAGTTCAAGATCCAGGCTGCCGATGGTACGACTGGTTCCTTCAACATCACCAAGGTGTCCTCTGTTAACGACACTCCGGCCATCAAGGCTCAGGCTGCTGCCTCTGCCGTGAAGGCTTCCCTCTCTGGTCGTACTCTCTCCTTCGCCGGCATCAAGTCCGTTGCTACCGCCGAAGTGATGAACCTCCAGGGCCAGGTGATGCTCAAGGGCACTGTCAGCTCTTCTGCTTCTCTC
>CADBLC010000286.1:894-3545 GCA_902795385.1 Fibrobacter succinogenes
CTTCTCTCGACCTCTCTTCCATCGACGCCGGTGTCTACATGGTCCGCGTTGCTGGCAAGTCCGTCGACTTCAGCCAGAAGATCATCCTCAAGTAATTCTACTTAGGAAACGTTCTTAAAATGGGAGCTGCCTTGGGGCGGCTCCCTTTTTCATGAAAACGTGATATGTTGCATATTTAGCGATGGATGGGCGCTATTTTTGGCTGTCATGCTTTCGGATTTGCATTTTTGAATGTATATTAGAGCATGGAAAATTAACGAGGATTTTATGAACACTAAGAAACTTCTCATACCTGTACTTTGCAGCCTCGCTTTCGGGCTTGGTGCCTGCGGTGGTGACTCTGCTACAGAAGCCGAACCGGTCGTCTCTCCTTTCGGTGGCGTAACGCCCCCGATGAGCGAAAGCGTTCTCAGTAGCACCATCCTGTCGAGTGCGTCTGTTCCTCCCGTAATTAACGGCCAGACGGCTCCGCTTGCCAGTGTGGCTAGCCTGACAGTTCCCGCGAACCTGTATACGGATTGGAAGGCTTTCCATTACGTGACGTTCGAAGAAGAAGCTGCGTACTACGGCTCTGTCGCTTCCGGTTTTAATTACGTGTTCTCCGCGGCCTACCAGCCTGCTGCACGAGTTGTCTGGTCTACGGCACAGTCGACTCCGTATTCGGCGCAGTGCAAGGTTGACGACACGTCCAAGCCCGCCATGAAGTTCCGCGGCTGCACCGTGTCCGAAGGCATTGGTTACGGCATGCTCATTACGGCCATGCAAGATGATATCATCGCGTTCAACTCCCTGTGGAACTACTCTCGCGCATTCAGGGCGTACAACAACCAGGCTTTGACTCCGTGGTTGACGTTCTCGTTCCACTTCAACGAAATTGACCTTGGTAGCGCGACGGACGCCGATCTCGATATTGCCACGTCGCTTTTCCTGATGTATAACAAGACCAATGAGGCCGCCTACTTGAACGACGCGTTGGTCATTGCCCGTGCTATCTGGGACAAGGAAGTCAAGGACAACAAGCTCCTTTCGGGTGATACTCCCATGTGGGATGGCACCAAGGGTCCGATTGTCTACAACCTGAGCTACTTCTCTCCGGTGGCCTTGCGCCTGTTCGCAAAGTACGATACCGGCCACAACTGGACTGCCGTTCTCGATGCCATGTACACTTACATGGCTTCCATCCAGGCCAAGGGTACAGGCGTGTTCCCGGACTGGAGCACGGAAACGACTTCTGTGAACCCGCCGAACAATGCTGCGGGTACCGAGAAGAGCGGATATACCTACTACACCTTCAACAAGGAATCCGTGCGTATCCCGTGGCGTATCGCATGGGATTACTACTGGTTCCAGGATCCGCGCGCCCTTGCGGTGTTGCAGACGCTTAACCAGTTCATTGTGGGCAAGTCTGGCGGCGACCCGACTTCTGCGGCCCTTGCCGTCAACTACTCTTGGGATCTGTCTATCGGTCCTGACAATGCAAGGAATACGGCGGTTCCGGCTCAGTGGCTTGCGGCCTGGTGTGCGACGGGTATCGGTACGAACCCCACTTGGCTTGAAGCTTGTACGACGGCGCTCAATGCGAAGACCGTGTCCAACACGGCTAGCAGCTACTTCCCCGATATTTTGCTCATGATGTACAGCCAGTTGCTGAACGGCAAGTACATTCGCCCGGCAATTTAGGATAATCCATAGTTTGCTCGAAACCCCGGACGAAAAGTCCGGGGTTTTTGTATATGGGCTCTGCTTGCGCAGAGCCATATTGTACGCCTCGGTTATGTGCAAGCAAGCTTGCCCGCAACCCTCGGCTTTTTATATATTACCCTCTGTATGGAAAATGATTCTTTGAATACGGCGGTGGATTCCGTCGGTGTTGCTGCGGTGGATTCGACGGCCATGCCGGATTCTACCGCTCCGGAGATGGTGATGCCCACGCCCGAGCAGTTGGGCATTTCGATTGTGTCGGGGCCGCAGGGCGGGATGCCCGCGGTAACAGTGGGCGATACGTTCGAGTTCCCGGTGACGGTCAGCTGGAGCGTGCAGGGGAGCGCCCTGCTGGTGGTGCCCACGGGTTCCGCAAACGCGAAGGGACTTACGCAGGTGGGCGTGTCGCAGGAGTCGGCGCGCTCCGTGAAAGACGGCAAGGAGATTGCGTCGATTACGTTTACGTACAAGATTGCGGCGCAGGATACGGGCAACTTGCATGTCCCGGCGCTGCGCTTTGAAATCCCGACGCAGATGGGGCAACCGCTTGATTTGCGTAGCGAGAGCGTTGATGTGCGCGTGAACGAACCGTTCAACCCGCTGCCGATTGTGGTGGGGCTCGTTGTGGCGTTGCTCGTGCTGTGCGCGGGCCTGTGGCGTGCCAAGCGCCGTGCCGCCGCACGCAAGGCCGTAGCCGCCAGGAATGCTGCACAGGATGCTTTGCGCGAGAAGATGATGGTCCTAAAGCAGCGCGTGAATACGGCGGACAGCCGCGAATGGTTGCTGGAACTTGAAAGCATCTGCAAGGAATATGTGGCAGAAAAGTTCGGGATTGCGGACGGGGGAACGCCCGCCGCCTCCGCGGTGAACCTCGATACGATGGTGAAGGACGGCCAGCTCGAAGGCTGGGAATCCCTCGTTGAAGAATTCGCGCACGCCCGCTACGGCGG
>CADBLC010000287.1:0-2644 GCA_902795385.1 Fibrobacter succinogenes
GCTTCGTCGATTTCGGCGTTGTGGTAAACGTCCTGGACGTCGTCGTGGTCTTCGAACTTGTCGATGAGCTTCAGGAGCTTCACGGCGTCGTCGTGACCGAGCTTCACCGGGTCGTTGGCGACGTAGGTGATTTCGGCGCTCATCATTTCGATACCGGCAGCTTCGAGAGCCTTGGAAACGGCGTCGAAGGCTTCGGGGCTCGTGGAAATTTCATGCACGCCGTCTTCGGTGGACATGTCTTCGGCACCGGCTTCAATCACGAGGTCCATGACCTGTTCTTCGGGGTACTTCTCGGCGTCGACAATGATCACGCCCTTGTACGTGAAGGCCCAAGACACGGAACCGGATTCACCCATGGAACCGTTGTTCTTGTTGAAGATGTTGCGGATTTCGGCAACGGTACGGACCTTGTTGTCGGTCATGCACTGCACCATGATGGCGATGCCACCCGGGCCGCGTCCTTCGTACAGCGGTTCCGTCATTTCGGTACCGGAGTTGGCACCCGTACCCTTGGCGATGGCGCTTTCGATGTTCTTGGTCGGCAAGCTCTGGCTCTTGGACTTGAGGATGGCAGCGCGCAGGCGCGGGTTCGCGTCGGGGTTGCCGCCGCCGAGCTTGGCAGCGATAGAAATTTCCTTGATCAACTTGTTCCAAGCCTTGGCGCGAGCAACGTCAGTCTTGGCTTTCTTGCGTTTGGTGGTGGCCCATTTGGAGTGACCGGACATAGATTACCTCTGTAGGGGTTGATGTTAAACTTTTAGTGCTTCATGCGGCAGCGGCGCTTTTCCTTGATGGTAAGGTTCGGATCGTCGCATTCGTCTTCTTCGACAGCCTTCTTTTTCTTCTTTTTCTTTTTAGGCTTTACTTCTTCCTCTTCTTCCTCGACGACCTTCTTCTTTTTCTTTTTCTTCTTTACGACAGGCTCGTCGTCGGCAGCCTTGGACTTGCTTTTCATGCGGCTACGGCGGTCGTTGTCGTCGGACATAGTCTCTTCGGCAGAAGTATGCTGCTTTTTCATGCTCTTGAGTTTCTGCTTGTCCATCGGGTTCGCGGAAGCCTTCGTGATGGCGCCATCGTACTTGCCGCCCCACACGTTGCCAATCAGCGTGCTGGAGCTGAGCGCGTCACTCAAGATACCCTGGGCCCAGTCGTCGTTAGCCGGCGGCAGCAGCTTGAACTTGAGATTACGAATGGACGTAGCATCTTCGTCAAAATAAAGCATCATGTCGAAGAGACCCACGTTGTATTCCTGGCCGTCCGAACCGGAAGTCGGCTGGTCGATATAAGCGAGCACGGCATAGACGTCACCATCGAAGAGCCCGTTGATCAGCAGGTCCGGGTCGCCGTTCGGGGCGCGGACTTCACCAATCGCCTGGAAGGCCCAAGGCGCAGCCTCGACCTTCAGAGAGAACTTGTGGTAACCGTTCTGTGCAGGCTTCAACTTCACCAACGCACCGGTAAAAGCCTGGAACTTAGGTTTAAGAGAACCTTCTTGCGCATACCCAATCACGGCGAACGCAAGCAGGAACATCATCAGGATCTTTTTCATACTATCATCCCCAAATAAACACTCTTAATTCTTGAAGAACAGCGCCTTGGCAGCCTCGAACATCGGGTCCTTCTCGTCGGGGTTGCGGCATTCCGTATAAATGCGCACCTTCGGTTCGGTACCGGACGGGCGGACGAGCATCCAGGAGTCGTCGTCGAAGATGATCTTCACGCCGTCGAGCGTCAAAAGCTGCTTCACGGTCTTCTCGTTATTGCCGACCATGACCTTCGCACCCGGCTGGGCGATCGTCGCGATGGCGTCGACCTTTGCCTTGAGCGGGGCACCCACGAGGGACTTGTCCACCTCGAAGCCCGAGCGCGTCGGGTAGAAGCGGCCATATTCGTTATACAGGGCGTCGAGGTATTCGCCGAGGTTCCTGCCGGTAACGGCCATGATTTCGAGAGCGATGAGGAGGCCGAACTGGGCGTCCTTCTCGAGCGTGTTGTTGAGGCCCGAGATACCGTCGGATTCTTCGAACGCCACAAGGGCCTTCTGCTTGGCATTGCGGGAAAGCCACGGGCGGAAGTTCTTGAAGCCCACCGGTGTTTCCATCACGGGCACGCCGAGCTTTTCGGCAATAATGTTCACAAAGTTGGAGGTCGCCACGGACTTGGCCACGCAGCCCTGTTCCTTGCGCCAGGTTGCCATGTAGTGGAACGCGATGGCGCCGAACTGGTTCATGTCGATTTCGCGCGTACCGTCGTAGAAGCGGATGCGGTCGCCGTCCGGGTCAAAGATTGCACCCAGGCGGAACTCGCTCTTGCTTTCGTCCAAGACCTTGCGGACCTTCTCGAGGTTCTTGCTGGACGGTTCCGGGGCGATGCCGCCGAACAGGGAGTCATCCTCGTTGCGGAGCGTGATGAGGCATTCCGGATTGTCGAGCAGCGCGGCCGGGCGGCGGCGGGTAGAGCCGTGCACGTGGTCGCATACGAGGGTCAGGCGGCCCTTCTTGATGAATTCCTTGATGCGGTCGAACTTGATGGTTCCCTGCTTTACGAGGAATTCCTTGTAAATCTTGAGGGAGTCGATGATTTCCCAGTCAACCTTGCCCACCGGTTCAAACTTCCAGGTGGCCATCATCTCGTTAGAAAGCTT
>CADBLC010000287.1:2732-3416 GCA_902795385.1 Fibrobacter succinogenes
AACTGGTCAGCCACGGCTTCGCAGAATTCGTGACCGAGCAAGCGGTTGTCGTGACCCACGACCACGCCACGCTTCTGGAGTTCGGCAAAATCCTTCACGCCGAGGGCTTCGAAAAGTTCCGGAGTCGCTTCCTTGTACAGGCGCACGATAGCGGCACCCACGACCTGCAGATTGCGGAGGGTGAATTCAGAACCGATTTCGCCGCGCCAGCCGGAAGTACCGAAGCTCACCTTGGCACTTTCCTGCGAGGTCAGGGCGACCTGCTTCACCTGTTCGACCAAACCCATATCCGTTGCGGGGTTGAATTCCGGGGACTGGATCTTCTTCCAAATCTGCGTAATGTTTTCCATAGGGGTTCCTGTGTTTGAAATTTTACGCGGGAAAATTTAGGGGGAAGTCTCCCCCTCGGCGGCACTGCGTAGCCACCGACCCCCTCCAGCGGGGACACCCCGCAACGCCCCGGACGCCCCCCCGTAATATAATTGCTATATTTGTTACAAACAACTTATCTTCAAAGCTTTATGAAGTTCCTCCCCGCCCTTATCGTATCTGCCTTTATCGTAACGTCCAGCCTCGTCGCCTGCAGCGATGATTCTTCATCTGTCTTCCCCGACGCGGTCGGGGACCTCCCTTCCAGTTCTGCGAAGTCAGATGATGCACCCGCCTCGAGTGGCGATAACTCTT
>CADBLC010000288.1 GCA_902795385.1 Fibrobacter succinogenes
ATTTTTCTTCAAATTTTTCATTTTCGTATCATTCCAACTATTGCACATTTCGATTTTTCTAGGTAGATTTATAGACATGAAACCAATCACCGAATACAAAGACTACCGCAAGTTTATGCAGGACTTCTACGACGAGCGCAAGCGTACGGGCGCTTTCTCGTGGAGGGAATTTTCGAAACTTGCCGGATTCGCCTCACCCACGTACCTCAAGCTGGTATGCGAAGGCAAGAGCGGACTGAGCAAGGTCAAGATGAAACAGGTATCCAAGGCGATGGGGCTCACCGGATACGAAGAGGAATACTTCTCCCTCCTCGTGGTCCTGGCCAAGGCGACCAAGGATGCCGACAAAAAGGAGGCTCTATTAAAAATGGAGAAGATTGCTACAGAACACAAGGTTCGTGTCGTCGACAGTGATGCCTTCCAGTACTATGAATCCTGGAAGTATCCCGTGATACGCGAGCTCGCGCCGATGATGCCGGGGGCACGTCCGCGTGACATCGCCGAGGAATGCAAGGAATACGTTTCCGCCGAAGAGGTCCGCGACATCCTCGCCTTCTTGGTGAAGGCCGGATTCCTCAAGAAAGACGGCGACAAGATTTATTCGCAAACCGAACAGAGCGTCATCGGCTCACCGGAAGCCCTCCCCATCGCCATCCGCGCGATGCACAAGGAGATGGGCAACATGGCCGTGCGCGCGGTGGACCGCTACAATACAAGCGAGAGGTACTTCACGGGCATGACCATCGGCGTGAACGAAACAAATTATGCGCGCATCGTCGCCGAAATCGACGCCTGCGCCAAGAGAATCGCCGCCATCGCAAACGAAGGCGACAACCTGGACCAATCGCAAGTGCACTCGCCCTTTGCGCACTTTCCGCCTGCTCCTCGGACGATTCCTCCATAGCGGGCTCCACGACCATCCCGAACGCCACCGCCAATAACGATTCGAACTCCATCGTGACAAACGACCAGTTTACCAAAATCGTCTTTATGACGGAGGCGACATCGGTCGATTCCCTGCAAGGCGGCGAACTGAAAGTATTCGAAGAAGAAAGCGGAGCCATGGCAGCCTGTAGCGCAGACGACAAGGCCTATTCCTCCGAAATCCAGATTGACAACAACAAGATGGTCGTCACCCACCTCAAGCTGAAAAATGCCGGCAACCTGTGCGAAGGCATTCTCATACGTTTCTCCGAGGCGTGCGGAAAACAAGCCGCTCCGTGGGCGAAATGCGACGAGAACGGAAGCGTGGAGACTTTCTGCGGTGATTACCGGATGACATCACTCACCAAATGCACCGCAAATAATCCGCCATCCTGCACCACGACGGAAGCCGACACCACCATCACCTTCGACATGCTTGTAAGCGACTTCTATGCCGGCGTAAGCGACATCTGCAACAAGATTTCCGAAGGGGCCGAAAGTACTTCCGGAAGGTTCGAAATACCCAGTTCGAGTTCCGGCAAACAGGATTCCGAAATAGAACCCAGTCCAAGCGAAGAACCGATTACCAGTTCGAACAGCAACCCAGGTAACGGCGATGAAGGGAATCCAGTCACCAGTTCGAACAGCAACCCTATCGACACGATCCCTTTTACACTGGAAAATTACACTGCACAGTTCACGGAATCCGCAAGCGAACTTTCATTCGACAGCCTCGTGCTGGCCTACAACGGTTCATTGCGCAATGTCATCATGGACGACTCGAATCGAATGGTATGGGGAGCCAACTTCGTCAAGGAAATTTCTACAGAAGAGGTTTCCACCTACTTCCCGCTGACCGCGGCAGTCGCAGAGGAGCGCATCAACCCCGACAACTGCAAACTGTTTATCGTAACGACAAGCGATTACGGCGGACCCACCGGACATGTCTTGACGGCGATTGACGAAGAGGGAATCAAGTTTTCCAGTGTCCACGCAACCGGACTGCAATGTATCCAGACAAATGCGATAACGACAGTAGCCTTCCTTGTTCGAGATTGTAGTGGCGTCGTTGACGTAAATGCAGAATTTACATCATCGTCCTACGCAAGCACCCTCTGGAGCTGCGAATCCGGCCAATTCACGGAATCCGAGGCCTACGGCGAATGGTACCGCGCCGACTTGGCAAAATAAATCCAGTATAAAGTCTCTCTCTAAAAAATAATACTAGATTGTTATCCGTTGCGGCACCTGTCGCGACGGAGTTTTTTTATGGCAATCTACAACAGCATTCTCGAAACCATCGGCAACACGCCGCTCGTTCGCATCAACAAGCTGAACAAGGGCGAAGCCGAAGTCTACGTAAAACTCGAAAGTTTCAACCCGCTCGGAAGCGCGAAGGACCGCGTGGCGTTCAACATGATCGAACGTGCCGAAAAGGAGGGCAAACTCAAGCCGGGCGCTCTCATCATCGAGCCGACCAGCGGCAATACGGGCGTAGGCCTTGCCTACGTGGGTGCGGTAAAGGGCTACAAGGTGGTGCTCACGATGCCCGATTCCATGAGCGTCGAACGCCAGATGCTCCTGAAGGCGCTGGGCGCCAAGGTCGTATTGACCGAAGGCGCGAAGGGCATGGCGGGCTGCATCGAGAAGGCGAACGAGATTGCGGCGCAGAACCCGGGAAGCTTTATCCCGCAGCAGTTCGAGAATCCGGCGAACCCGGAAGCGCACTACCTCACCACGGGGCCCGAAATCTGGCGCGATACCGAGGGCAACGTGGACGTGTTTATCGCGACGGCGGGCACGGGCGGAACGGTGAGCGGAACCGCGAAGTTCCTTAAAGAGAAGAATCCGGATATCTACGTGATTGCGATTGAACCCGATGACTCCCCGATGATTTCGAAGGGCGTGGCGGGCCCGCACAAGATTCAGGGAATCGGCGCGAACTTTATCCCGAAAATCTACGACCCGAAGGTGGTCGACGAAGTGTACCTCACCAGCACGGAGAAGGCGGGGAACGCAGCCCGAGCGGCAGCAAGCGAAGAAGGCATTTTTGTCGGGATTTCGTCCGGAGCGGCACTCGAATGCGCCCTCACGGTGGCAAAGCGCCCCGAATTCAAGGGCAAGAGAATCGTGGCGCTCCTCCCCGATACGGGCGAGCGTTACCTGAGCACCTGGCTCTGGACAGAAAAGTAGCCCGTATAGTTATATTTCAATAAACAAGTATTCGAAAAAAGGAGATTCACCAAATGGTCATTACCGTATTTATCCTGTACCTGCTGATGATGCTCGGTATCGGATTCTACTTTTCCAAGAAGGCGAACAGCCTGAACGCCTACTACCTGGGCAACCGCGGCATGAACAAATGGGTCGTGGCCATGTCCGCACAGGCCTCCGACATGAGCGGCTGGCTCTTGATGGGCCTCCCGGGCGCCATCTTCGTGAGCGGTTTCTCCGAAGCGTGGATCGGCATCGGACTTGTCATCGGCACGTACCTCAACTGGAAAATCGTGGGCCGCAGGCTCCGCAAGTACAGCCACTTCTGCGG
>CADBLC010000289.1 GCA_902795385.1 Fibrobacter succinogenes
ACGAATCCAATGCGGTTGCTAAAATCAAGGCACACGCGGCTAAGCGCTTCGTCCATCGGGACAAAGTAAAAGCCGTAGCGTTCAATTCCCTTCTTGTCACCAAGACATTCCACAATCGCCTGGCCGAGCACGATAGCGATGTCTTCCATGCTGTGGTGCATGTCGACGGCCGTATCGCCCTTGCAGCTCAGGTTGAGCGTGAAACCGCCATGCACCTGGAACAGGTCGAGCATGTGGTCAAGGAATGCGTTGCCGGAATCAATCTTGCCGCGGCTCGCTTCGTCGAGGTTCAGAGCAAGTTCAATATCCGTTTCGCCGGTCTTTCTTGAAATCTTGGATGTACGCATCAGTTCGCTCCATCTTTGATAATGCTGCCATCGTAAACGCGGAAGCGCGTCACGCGGCCAAACTTCATTTCGGGAAGCGGAGTCTCGACGCCGTTGAGCAACATACGAGAAACAGCACGCGGTTCGCCGATGACTACATACAAAGTATCTTTAGCGTTATACACCATCTTGACACCCGCAGTAGAAATATTCGCTTCCCTGAGGAACGTGCCGTCGTCTTCGTGGCGCTTGAGGCCAACCCACGTGCGGGCTTCGCCAGATCCAATTAATTCAAACTTGGTCTTGCCGTGATTGGAAACGGGCTTCACCACGGAATCCTTCTTCGTCGATGTCGACGAAATAAAGATCGTCGCCGATTCAGGAAGTTCAGACTTCTTGATAGCTTCGTCCACCTGCGCCTGCGTCACGACTTCGCCGTTCGTAGACTTGGCAGAATCCATAGACACCATGTAGGCCTGCAGAGAATCAGCGGGCACCGCTTCGGCGCCGTCAGGCATCTCGCCTGCAGGCTGTTCGGGAGCAGGAGCCGTTTCGTTCACCACGGTCGCCTTGGTTTCGGCGGCAGCTTCTTCATTGCCCAAATCCTTCAAGAAATGAGACCCGACCACGAATGCCAGTCCAAGCACGACAATCACGATAGGCACGGCCTTGCTCTTGGGTTTGGATTCTTCTTCGGTAACAGGCTTCACCTTTGTCGGACGCACGGGCGTCTCGGAAAGGAGACTTGCAAACTTCGTCCCGCATTCTGCGCCGTACCAGTCCAGCACGCGCTTCGTGTCGAGGCCGAGCTTGCCGCAAATGGAATTGAGATAGCAACGGAGGTAAGCTTCCACCGGAAAGGCCTTCCAATCGCCGTTTTCGATAAGGGTAATGTTCTTGGCTGTGAGCCTCGTCACAGACGCAAGGTCCTGCACGGACATCCCGCTAGCCTCGCGGGCACGTGTCAAGTAAGCGCCGAGGCGTTCGTCGGGCCTTTTATCTTCAATAGGATTCGTCGATACCGTCATACATCCACCTTCAATTTTCCCAGCATATCCAGCGTGCGGGCCACAGGAAGCCCAACAACGTTGTAAAAACACCCCCGAATCTGGCTTATAAGCCGGGCACCCTGAGTTTGGATGCCATAAGCCCCCGCCTTATCCATCGGGTCTTTAGAATTTACATAATTTTCGAGCTCCTGTAAGGAGTTCTCCCGAAAAAACACCTCTGTTCTTTCTTGTTGAGCATCAACGACTTGGCCATCTTTTGCGATGGCAACTCCCGTGATAACCCAGTGCATTTTCCCGTTGAGCTTCTTGAGCATTTCCAGGGCGTCATTTTCGTCCTTGGGCTTGCCCAAAGGTGCACCATTCAAGAACACCAGCGTGTCAAAACCGAGCACGTAGGCCCCCGGTTCCATTTTCGAGACGGCCAGGGCCTTCGCAATGGCGTTTTCACGGGGAAAATCGAGCGGATTTGCGCTTTTGGGGCATTCCTCGTCATTCGAGACCACCACGCGAAAATCCACACCGATCTGCGTCAAAATCTCGCGCCTTCTCGGCGAACCGCTAGCCAAAATCACCTTTGCCTTACTCATCGCTCACCCCACATCCAACACTCCTCATTACACACCTCACATCACACATTTATTTTGTCTCCGTGCTACCGGCGTTAAGCTTGAGATCCGGTAAGTCCCTCACGTAAATGGAGAAACTCCATCCGGCGGCAGGTCCCGTCGGCGTCCATGTAAAATCAAGCTGCCAGCAGTGCAATCTTCTGTTGAAGGTGAAGTTGTGCGTAACGAACTTGCCTTCGTTGTAATCGTAACGGGTACTGTAACTCACTTCCCAGTTCACCGTCGGCTGGAATGTCGCCGAGATTCCCGTAGAATGGCTGATGTTGTCCTGGAACAAGTCCTTCGCGACTCGCGTACTCGAGAACGTGTAACGGTAATCCAACCCGAACGTCCACTTGAGCATCTCGTACTTGCCCATCTGCGACGGGAGACCGCCGTTAAGCGTACCGCTCCAGTGGAAGTTCCTCGAGAACTCGTAGCCGTAGTAAATCAGTTCGGGCACCTGCGCCTTGTTCGGTTCGTCGGTGAACTTGTGGTACACGCTATGCCTCGTATTCACGGTGAACAGATAGTCGGGCAAAATTTGCAAGCCGAAACTCGACGTGATGTCGGACCACTGCAGCGAATCGGCCGCAAAGTTGTACGAAACGCTGTGGCGCGTTGTGAGCAAGCGACGGTTGCCATACTGGTCCTCCACCGCTTTTGACGTATCGCCCTTGGTGGTATCGGGCTTGTGGCCCAC
>CADBLC010000290.1 GCA_902795385.1 Fibrobacter succinogenes
CGCCTTGCCGTTGGTAGTGCGGTCGCGGAATTTTTCGCGGAAAAAGCAGAAGATGCCCGCCGCGACAAGGAACGTGGTGGGCCTGAAGTTCCCGAAGAAAAACTCGTTTGGCGCGGCGCGGACAAGGCTGAAGTACGTGGCGTAAAAGAATGCGAGGAACCACGAGAGCAGTGCCGCGCCGTAAAGCACGCGGCGGGCGATGCGCGGGATTCCGTATTGCGCGATGTAGAATCCGGTGAGGTAAAAGCCCGCGAAGCTCGTGGTGCCGCGGATGCGGATGTTCCTGTACAGCGTGAAGTCGAAAACTTTGTCGAGAATGTGGCTCGTGGTGGGCAGCACCAGCCCGAAAAAGAAGAACAGCGCGATAACGTACAGCACCATGCGCTTGCTCGCGTGCTCGGTGAATACGCGGAGCGCGGGCGTGATGATGTACAGCCCCGCGATGGTGTAGAGGAACCACAAGTGTGTCGCGGGTTCGGTGAATAAATCGAGCGGTGCCGTCAGCAGCGCCGCGATGTTCTCGCCGATGGGCGTGCCTGCTTTCACGGCCTCGGTAACCGCGTTCACCACGCCGTAGACGGTGACCCAGAAAACGAGCGGGATAAGGACTCGCGGCAAGTTGTGCTTCAGGATTTTTTCGGGCGTGTGCGGGTACTTGGGCGAGAGCATGAACGCACCGCTAATCATGATGAACACGCCCACGCCGAATCGCGATAGGCTGTTCATGAAGTTGAGCGCGATGAAGTCCTCGGAGCTGACGGGAGTATCGTACCAGATGGACGTGACCGTATGCTGGAACACGACCGCAAACGCCGCGACGATGCGCAGCCATTCGGCATAGATTTCGCGCTTTACTTGACGGGGCTGATCCATGTTTACAAAGATAGAAAGTGCGTCTTCACCTGAGGTGGTATTTCTCGACGATTTTTGCGCGCTCCTCTTCGGAGAGGCTCTTCAAGTAAGAGCGCCAGCCGGGGCAGAAGTTGATATGGAACCGCCAGAAACGCCCGAGCAACGATTTGGGATTCTCGTCGTACTTGGCCCGAAATTTGCAATCAGCACACGCCATAGTAACACCTCTTCACAAAAAATAAAAAATCCCTCGCAAAAATGCGAGGGACTTTTCAATGCTTGGAGATCCCCGCCTTCGCGGGGATGACAACCCACTGCGGGGAAGCCTTCAAGTCAATTACTTGACCTTCAAAGCGCCGCGTTCGAGCTTAATCGTGAAGTTGGTAACGTCGCAGACTTCGCTCGGACCCCAGTACTGGATCGGACCCGGGTAGGTGTAGGATTCAGTCTTGGCCCAAACGTCGCGGTTCTTGGCGAAGAACTTGAACGGAGCGCCGTTCAGTTCGACGAGAGCCTTCTGGATAACCGGCTTGTCGGCACCGTGACGACGTTCGATGTTCATCATCATGGTGATAGGAATGCCACCGGCAGTCCACTTTTCGATGATCTTGTTGAAGGCGAGCACGGAGGCGGTGAAGCCCAGGCTGTAGCAGTAGTCGGCGTCGAAGTTCGACGGAGCGGCGCAGCGGCCTTCGTAACCGAAGAAGTGGTTGAGAGCGCTGAACTTGCCCTTGAAGTTCTTGCGGCTCTTGAGTTCCTTCTTGACCATCTCGATGATGAGCTTTTCGGTTTCGATGAGGGAAACCTGCACGTTGCCGTGGCTGTCGCGGTCGAGCATCAGCTGGCCCTGAGTGGTAGAGGGGAGGCTCTTGAGGACTTCGGCAGAAGCCTTGGAAATCCACTTGCAGAGCAGTTCAACCTTGGCGGCGGTGTCGAGGCCTTCGACTTCCTTTTCGTGGTGGGCGAGGGCTTCGGAGAGTTCGGAGATGAGCACGCCCACATCCGGGATGAATTCGAGGAGGCCTTCCGGAATGAGGGCCACACCGAAGTTCTTGCCGGCAGCGGCACGGGCAGCGACGATGTCGGCCACGTACTTGATGACCTGCTTCAGCTTCATCTTCTTGGCCTTGACTTCTTCAGAAATCAAGCAGATGTTCGGGTGGGTCTGGAGAGCGGCTTCGAGAGCGATGTGAGAAGCGCTGCGGCCCATGAGCTTGATGAAGTGCCAGTACTTCTGGGCGGAGTTGGCATCGCGCATGATGTTGCCGATGAGTTCGGAGTAGGTCTTCACGGCGGTGTCGAAACCGAAGGAGGTTTCGATGTATTCGTTCTTGAGGTCGCCGTCGATGGTCTTCGGGCAGCCGCAAACAACGCAGGTAGCGCCGTGGGCCTGGAAGTATTCACCGAGAACGGCAGCGTTGGTGTTGGAGTCGTCACCACCGATAATCACGATAGCGTCGAGCTTCTGAGCCTTGGCAACGGCCATGCACTTCTTGAACTGTTCTTCGGTTTCGAGCTTGGTACGGCCGGACTGGATGATGTCGAATCCACCAGTGTTGCGGTAGGCATCCATGATCTTTTCGTTGATCACGATGAACTTGCCGTTCTCGAGGCCGGACGGGCCGCCGAGGAAGCCGAGGAGCTTGGAATTCTTGCTGATGCTCTTGATACCGTCGAAGATACCCGCGATAACGTTGTGTCCACCGGGAGCCTGGCCGCCGGAGAGCACCACGCCCACGTTGAGGGCCTTGCCGGCAGCGGCCTTGGTGGCCTTCTTCATGCCGATGTACGGTGCGCCGTAGGTGTTCGGGAACAGAGCCTTGATCTTGGCCTGGTCACGGACGGATTCGGTGGGCTTGCCCTTCACGAGGGCGACTTTGAGGGCGCCGTTGCGGAGCGCCACGGGGAGCTTGGGCTTGTAGGCCTTGCGGGCCTTGCCGAGGACGGACAGATTGTCAGCCATTGTTTCTTCCTTTTGGTTTGCCCGATGTTCGGGCAGGGTTAAAAATTACGGCACGAAATATAGTAATTTGCAATCGCTACGCCAACGCCGGTTTAATCTTTTAGGCAGCGGACCGAGCCACGCATTCTTTTTGATTCTTGAGGGGTGTATTCCTCGTCGGTATACAGGAAATAGGATTCCAGCTCTATTGCGTATGCTTGTGTTTCGTCTATTTCGTCGACGGCCCAATAATATGTTCGATCGCTCGACATGAATTTGCCGTAAAAGCCTTCTCGTCCCAGCGCGCTGGTATCGGGAGGGTCGGCAACCTTGTACCCGACTCTAATGTAGTCGAAACCGAAATAGTCCAGTTCTGTTCTCGTGCCTATAGGAGTTATGTCCAATGTTTTGATTTGGGCGTATGCGAAGGGTGCGCCTTCGAGGGCGTCTCTGAATGTACTCCATTCCTTTAGTGTGGGTAGGTGCCAGCCTTCAGGGCAAATGCCCCTTATTTTTTGGGGGATGTTGCATTTGACTCCGTAACCGCATCCCTTGGCGTCGTTGCTGTATCGGCCAACACTGTCTACAGCTCCGCTCCAGAAATAATGATAGCCGTATTTTTCTTTTTCGCAATCGTAACACATGCCGTCATAAATATCCAGATTCAGATTTTCTGCCATCCAGGTTTGCGAGCCAATTGTGGTTGTGGCGTATTCGTGCCCGTCACGTTCGTCAATGAATTTGCCGAGAATTGTTCTCGAGGGGTCCGCATAGGCCGGAGTTGTGGTGTCGGCAGCACTTGATTTGAAGGTCCCCTTGATGCAGCGAACGGGATACGCCACATCTTTCTTGTTTGTGGCGTGCATGAATCTGTTCTTGAAATCGGTGGCAAACCAATAGCTCGCGTCGTTGCCGCTTTCAGAAGAACTCCAGAAAAATGCAAAATATCTTGTTTTCTTTATCTGGTCGTTGCTACGGAAACTGGATGGGGTCATCGCGAATCCGTAATATGCGGTGCCTCTGCGTCCTCCGGGCCAATCGTCAGATGCTTTCAGTGTGCTTGCGGCTGTGGCCACCCCGCCGACCGTTTCGAAAAGTTTGTTCCAGTCGGCGTCGTTTGGCAAATAGTATCCGTCGGGGCAGGCTTCCTTGGC
>CADBLC010000291.1 GCA_902795385.1 Fibrobacter succinogenes
CATGGCCGGCCTCAAGAAGATTCCGGGCATCAAGAGGAACGAAATCAAGCCGCAGTACGACGAATGGATTTTCCCCGACGGCCACAGCATCCTCGTGCTTGCCGAAGGCCGCTTGCTGAACCTCGGCTGCGCTACCGGTCACCCGAGCTTCGTGATGAGCGCAAGCTTCACGAACCAGACCATCGCACAGATTGACCTCTGGCTCAACGCCCAGGGCAAGCAGACTGTCGCCGGCATCAAGTACGAAAGCGGCGTCGTGTACACACTCCCGAAGATCCTCGACGAAAAGGTCGCACGCCTCCACCTCGAAAAGCTCGGCGTTCACCTGACGACCCTCACCAAGGCCCAGGCCGACTACATCGGCGTGCCCGTCGAAGGCCCGTACAAAGCGGATCACTATCGTTATTAGACGAGAGAAGCGTCATCCTGAGCCACGTAGTGGCGAAGCCGTCCACCCAGACCCGAATATCAAAGTCCCCCGGCACCTGCCGAGGGATTTTTCTTATACTCTGTTCTTACCTGTTCCAGCCGGAATGCCCTTCGCCGTAATAGAGGGCGGCGTCTTCGGGCCCGAAGTCGTCGGCCACGGTATCGCGCGGAGAGAGCCACCCGCGCATCTTCTTGATGCGGGCGCGACGTTCTTCTGCGGCGCGGCAATCTTCATTGTGTTTTTTGTCAAGTGAATCGGCCATGCACAAAAAGATAGATTAAAATCCTCCAAAAAAAGATTATTTTAAAAGCATGAGCGCAAAAAATCAATACATCCTTTCTGCAGCGGCATTCGCCGTCGCGGTGGCATGCTCCGCCTCGCTTGCCCCGTCCGCATTTGCACAAACGGCATCCGACACCGTCTCGTTCGTGAACTTCGAGAACCGCGATGTCGGCGTGTACGGCAATGCAGAGGCCAAAGAAGACTTCAAGCGTAACGACTACGACAAAAGCTGGTGGTATGCCATGGACAAGAACAATGGCGAAAACTCCAAGGTCGTTTACGACGGCGAAGAACACGGAAACGTACTGCAGCTCAAGTACCCCAAGGGCTGCGTGGGCCCGAACGACAACGACACGCCCGCCTGCGCCGCACAGATAATACAGCCTCTCGTGAAAACCGCCGACACCATGTGGAGCGCCTACGACATATTCTTCGAAGACGGATTCGAATTCCAGCTGGGCGGCAAACTCCCCGGCCTATGCGGCGGCAAGTGCTACACCGGCAACGCCATGCCCGAAACCGGTGACGGCTGGAGCGCGCGTATCATGTGGCGCAAGGAAGGCAACGCCGTGCAGCTCATCTACTTTATGGGCCAAAGTTCTGTATACGGTGACGACTTCAAGTGGGATTTGAACGGCACCATTCCGCAAAAACAGTTTACTACCGGCACCTGGCACCGCATTGTGAATAAAGTAACAATGAATACGATAAGCGCGCCCGGCAACGGCGACAAGAACGGCCGCGTGCAGACTTGGTTAGACGGCGAACTCGTGCTGGACGTGGATACCCTCAGGCTCCGCGATTACGACACCGTGAAAGTCGACAAGTTCTACCTCTCCACATTCCACGGCGGAAGCAGCGCCGAATGGGCCCCCACCCACGACTGCTTTATCCGCTACGACAACTTCACTGTTTCCACCGACTCCATCGCGGTTTCGGCAACCACCCCCGACACCAGCGGCACCGACCGCATCGGGGACCGCCTGCAAAATCGCGCTACAATTGCCCCTGTTGAAAGCTACCGCATCGACGGCACATTTATCGGTCGCAAAAATACCCGCCCCGATGCCACCACGCACCAGCTCAAGAACGGGAAGAGAGTCATGGTAGTGAAGTAGTCCTATGTAAATTTTTTTATAGGTTATGGCGGTTTTGGGCCGTTTTGAATGTGCACTTAATCACATGTCAACGATTTCAAAATTATTCCTAGCTTACAGGGTAGTCTTTTTTGTAGGCATGTTTGTATTTTGTGGGGCATGAACACGCATGAATACATCATCGTCAAGCAAATCGTGCTGCTTATCGCCGTGGCCGTCACGCTCGGCTTTATCTACGGCTAGTACGGCCTTTTATATATTTGGTGCATGCAGCCATACATACACCAGTTCGCCAATTTCCTGCGCATCCACATGGATTCCATTTCCGTGGGCCTTGTCGCAACTCTGCTGATTATTTACGGCGGCTACATCAACAACTATTTCAAGAAAATTACCAGGAGCATTCCGTTCCTCGGGCGCTTCGCGCTATTCGTACTGCTGTGCAGCGCGGGTTACGCGTTCCTCTCGTCGCAATTGGTGAAGGTCATCAAGATGTTCCTGCGCGGGCAGGGCGACTTGCCGCTCATCGGAATTGTCGCGGCATCGTTCATAGTGCTCGCCTTCTGCGCCCGCAGCGGTAAAGATATCTAGGGAACTGCCGGCAGTTCCTAGCTTTTCCAGTAATCGAGATCCTCGTTCTCCAGGCCCACGCTCTTCGCGGAGAACTGCGGGTTAGCGCGCACCTTGCGCTGGTATTCGTAATCCTTGAGCGCATCTATGGCGACCTTGCCCAGTATAACGCACGCGGGCAGGTTTATAAGCGTCATCCCGGCCATGGTGATGTCGGCCAGGTCCCAGCAGGCGGCCATGGGG
>CADBLC010000292.1 GCA_902795385.1 Fibrobacter succinogenes
AACTCCTTGCAAAGACGGCTCTTTCGCATGCCCAGGCCGGTGCCGACATGGTGGCCCCGAGCGATATGATGGACGGCCGTGTGGCCGCTATCCGCGAATGCCTCGATGCGCACGGATTCCAGAATGTGCCTATCATGGCGTACAGCGCGAAGTTCGCGAGCGCCTACTACGGCCCGTTCCGCGATGCGGCGGATTCCGCCCCGCAGTTCGGTGACCGCAAGAGTTACCAGATGGACGTGAGAAATGCTCGTGAAGCCATGCGCGAGGTGGCTCTTGATATTGAGGAAGGTGCCGACATCGTGATGGTCAAGCCCGGTCTTGCTTTCCTCGACGTGGTGCGTGCAGCCGCCGAGATGAGCGACGTTCCGGTAGCTGTGTACAACGTAAGCGGCGAATACTCCATGGTAAAGGCTGCTGCACAGAATGGCTGGATTGACGAAAATGCTGTTATCCGCGAAAACCTTCTCGCGTTCAAGCGTGCCGGAGCCGATATTATCATCACGTACCATGCGAAAGAAGCCCTGGAAAAAGGCTTGCTGAAGTAAAGTTTAGTTTTTCATAATTCACAAATAAAAATTGATACAGTGTATTGCAAATTGCAATACACTGTTTTTATTGTATATGTTTGTTAATTTGTTTTTACGGATAACCGAACTTTTTTTATAAGATTAAAAACTATTATAGATAAAGTTGTTGATGATTTTGTGAATTAATTTAGGATTTTGTTCATTTAATGAATGTCGAATTAAGCATTACGGAACAATGCAACCTCCGTTGTAGTTATTGCTATTATAGGGAAACCCATGGCAAGCGTTGTGCCGTGATGAGTGACGAGGTCATGGAAGCGACTGTTCGCCTGGCAGTGAAAAAAACGATAGAATTTCAGGACAGCTTTCTCAATATTACTTTTTTTGGTGGGGAACCCCTTCTGCGGATGGATTTCATAAAGAAATCCGTAAAATTTGCAAAGGAACTGGTCAAGCAGAATGCGGGAAAATTCAAAAAGAATTTCTTCCTTCATTTTTCAATCAATACGAATGGCACTCTGTTGACCGATGAAATTATAAAATACCTGAAAAAAGAACGATTCGGGGTTGCTATTTCTTTGGATGGTCCCGAAAAGAAACATAATATCGCAAGAGTATTTGCTAATGGAAAGGGCAGCTTTAGGGCAATCAAGCCTTTTATCCCGGCCCTGCTTGAACTGGATGTCCATGCGGTATCGATTGTTACTCAACAACGCGTAAAAGGTTTTGCCGATTCAATAAAATGGCTTTTTAAACAGGGGTTTAAAAGAGTTGGAATCGATGTCGATTTTAACGGGAAGTGGACCGGAGAAGACTTTGACAATTTGATTGTTGAATACGAGAAACTGGCGCGTTTTTGGTATCGTTCTAAAAAGGAAAACCTTGGAATCCGTGTTGGATTGATTCAGGACAAGGTTACAATGGGACTTTCCGAAATCCGTCAGAAAGAATATGGTTGTTTTATAAATAACCATACCCTAGTCGTTGCGGCAAACGGGAATACTTTCCCATGTACACGGTTTATTTCAAGTCAGCAAAAGGCTCCCTATGTGACGGGTAATGTTCTCGATAAGAAAAGTGGAGTCTATAAGGGAATTATGCCTCCGGATGTTAGCCGTTTTGCGAAGACTGACCGGAAGGAATGCGATGGTTGTGCAATTCGGTACCGCTGCATTGCGCATGAATGCGGTTGTACATCCTATTATTCGACGGGATCGCTTGACAAGATTTCCCCGGAGGTATGCACTCATGAACGGATTCTTTGCGCGATATGCGACGAGTATGCCGCAAAGCTACTGAAGGAACTGCCTCTCGAAAATATTCTTTATTCCTAAACCCGAAAACCCCTAACAAATGAGGAAAAAAATGGCTAAAGCAAAAACATCCACCAAGAAAGTTGCAGCAAAAACTGCTGTTCAAACGAAAGCACAGGCTAGCGCAAAAGTCGGTTTCCTTTCGGCAGCTGACCGTAAAGTGGCTCGCGAACTTACGACTCGTTTGATTGACATTCCGTTCATTTGGGGAATTATTGTTCCCGACTGGATGTACGGTCGCCGTACAACGGCTGCCGAGAGACGTCAAGTAACGACTCTTAAGAAGAATATGAAATCGCAAGCTACGGCTTTTGTCAAGACACTTCAAAAGCTCGAAACCGTTGCGGCAAAAATTGATAAGAAGTAATTTTATCATGATATGCTAAAAGGTTCTCTCCTTCGGGAGGGACCTTTTTTTATATTTACGCTCGTGAAACACTCTGTTAGCGAAAAACTTTTTGCCGAAGCCAAGACGCTCATGCCGGGCGGCGTGAACAGCCCGGTGCGTGCCTACGGCAATGTGGGGGCGACTCCTCCGTTTATCGCCCGCGCGAAGGGCAGCCACATCTACGATGTGGATGGCAACGACTATATCGATTACGTGGGCAGCTGGGGGCCAATGCTCCTGGGCCACGCTCACGATTCCGTCATCAAGGCGGTTTCCGAGACGGCACAGAACGGCCTCAGTTTCGGGGCTCCGTGCGGGCTCGAATCCGAACTTGCAAAACTCGTGATGGACCTTGTGCCGAGCGTGGAGATGATCCGCATGGTACTACCACGGCCACAGCGATAGCCTGCTTATTAAGGCGGGCTCGGGCATGCTCACGACGGGCAAGCCAAGCAGCAAGGGAGTGCCTGCTGACCTCGCGAAGTACACGCTTACGCTCCAGTACAACGACGTGGCGGGCGTTAAGGAACTTTTCGACAAGATTGGCGACGAGATTGCTGGCGTTATCGTGGAGCCGGTGGCCGGCAACATGGGCGTCGTTCCCGCGAAGCCCGAGTTCTTGCAGGCGCTTTCCGCAGAAACCAAGAAGCACGGCGCGCTCCTGATTGTCGATGAAGTCATGACGGGATTCCGCGTGGGCATCCACTGTGCGCAGGGTCTGTACGGCATCAAGCCCGATTTGACGACGTTCGGGAAGATTATCGGCGGTGGCATGCCGGTGGGCGCTTATGGCGGCCGCCTGGATGTGATGCAGCAGATTGCGCCTCTCGGCGGCATTTACCAGGCGGGCACGCTTTCGGGCAATCCGGTCGCGATGGCGGCTGGCCTTGCTACGATGCGCGAACTTTCGACGCGTCCGGAACTGTACGTGCATGCCGAAGCGATGACCAAGCGCTTGATTGAAGGCCTCCAGGATGCGGCGAAGGCTGCAGGAATCCCTTTGGCTACAAACCAGGTGGGCTCCATGGGCTGTATCTTCTTTACCGAAGGCCCGGTCACATGCTTTGCCGACGTGCAAAAGTCCGATCTGGAACTCTTCCGCAGGTATTTCCTCGGGATGCTCGACGAGGGCATTTACCTCGCTCCGAGCCAGTTCGAGGCCATCTTCGTGAGTGCCGCGCATACGGAAAGCGACATCGACCGTACTGTCGATGCCGCCAAGAAAGTTTTCAAGACCCTTTAGGATTCGGCGCCGCTGGATGGTGGCACGGCGGATTTTCCCGCTGATGGTCTTGGGCAGTTCCGTCACGAAGTCGATGATGCGCGGGCTCTTGTAGCTGGCCGCGATGTTTTTAGCGAACAGCTGCATTTCCTTCGCCAGTTCCTTCGAGGCTTCGTAGCCCTTCTTCAAGACGACGGTCGCCTTCACGGCCTGGCCGCGGTCCTTGTCCTCGACGCCCGTCACCGCCACTTCAAGGACGGCGGGGTGCTTGTGGAGCACTTCTTCCACCTCGAAGGGGCTGATACGGTAGCCGGAACTCTTGATAAGGTCGTCGGTACGGCCCACGAACCACAGATAGCCATCCTTGTCGCGGGTGGCAGTGTCGCCCGTATGGTAGACTCCGCCCTCGAACACCTTCTCGGTGCGTTCCGGGTCGCGGTAGTACCCGCCGAACATGCCGAAGGGCTTGCCCTGGTCAATCTTGATGATAAGTTCACCGACTTCGTCGGCAGCGCACGACTTGCCTTCGGCATCCACGATGTCCATGCTGTAGCCCGGCGAGGGCTTGCCGATGGAACCCGGACGCGGTTC
>CADBLC010000293.1 GCA_902795385.1 Fibrobacter succinogenes
CGGCCGGGCGGATGCCCTTCCAGTTGTTGGTGCGGGCGAGTTCCTGGCTCAGGTATTCGGCGCCTGCTTCGGCGAGGCGGTCGGCGACGGTCTGCATCAAGAGAACGTCGTAGTCGCTGCCGCCCTGTTCGGCTTTAAGCTTTTCGAGGCGCTTCACAAAGGCGTCGCTGACGGTGACGGCGAAGGCGCCCACGATGTCGCGGAATACTTCCTTACCGGCGGGTGCGGCGAAGACGCTTGCGGTGTTCGCGTTGGCAGGCGCAACGTAGTCGCAGAGGGCGAGGCAGGTGCCTTCGGGATTTTGCTGGCGTGCCGTAGCGACTTCGACAAGGTCGGAGTCGGTGCCGGTACGGCCCGTGTTGAACTTGATGGAATTTTCCGTACCGGCTGCAGGGTAGAACGCCTGCACGGCACGCAGCGCATACTCGGGCTTTGTGAGCGACTTGATGAGCGCTTCGGCATCGGCCTTGAGTTTTTGCGCTTCTTCGCAGTCGGCCTTGACCTTCCAGGTGAAGAAGAAGTATTCCCAGCTGATGAGCGGGATGACTTTTTCGAGCGCGATGGGCGGGAGCTTGCTTTCGCCCATAAATGGAGGTTCGCATGGCTGGTACTTGCTCCAGTCGCACTGGAAGCGGCGCTCTTCGGGAGTCTTTTCGGCGGCGGCCATGGCGCTTGCGGCTCCGGCCTTGATGCCTTCCTGCTTCTCGCGGATTCTTTGCTGCTCTTCGCGGTTTTCCTGGACGGTCTGCTCGCTAGTCGCCGGATCCAAAAGCTTTTGTACGAGGCCCGGATTGCTTGCGGCGTCGCGCACGTGGAATACGGGACCGTCGTAGCATGGGGCAATCTTTACGGCAGTGTGCGTAGGCGAAGTCGTTGCGCCGCCGACGATGATCGGGATACGCTGGCCTGCAGCCTGCATAGCCTTCGCCACGGTACACATTTCTTCGAGCGACGGTGTAATCAGTCCGGAGAGGCTCAGGATGTCGGCCTTGTTTTCAATGACCGCCTTCACGATGACATCTTCGGGAACCATCACGCCGAGGTCCACCATTTCGTAGCCGTTACAGGCCATAATCACGGAGACGATGTTCTTGCCGATATCGTGCACGTCGCCTTTCACGGTGGCGATTACGATTTTGCCGCGGCTCGACGCATTGGCATCTTTGCCCGCTTCGATGTAGGGCTGCAAAATTTCTACCGCCTTCTTCATGGTGCGTGCGGTCTTCACCACCTGCGGCAAGAACATCTTGCCTTCACCGAAACGGCGGCCGACTTCGTTCATGCCGTCCATGAGCGGGCCTGAAATAATTCCCACCGGGCTATCGCCGCGGTTGATGAGTTCCATCAGGTCGGGCTGAAGCGTCGTGGAGGTCCCCTTGAGGAGCGCTTCTTGCAAACGTTCTTCGGGCGTGGTGGATTTTGCTTCGGTGGCACTGTTGCTGCCCGCGTCCGCAGAACCCGAGTTCCCGGTGCTCATGGCGAAAATCGCCTTCGGGTCGTATTTGGTGCCCGCTTCCTTTGCGGCGTTCTGGGCCGCGGTCATGCGGCTTGCAATTTCGATGAGCGCTTCGCTCGCGTCCGGTTCCGTATTGTAGATGACTTCGGTAATCGCCATGCGGAGTTCGAGCGGAATCGTCTTGTAATCGATAATCGCACTCGGGTTCATGATGGCCATGCCCATGCCGTTCGGAATTGCGTAATGCAGGAACGTGGTGTGCATCGCTTCGCGCAGGTAGTTGTTCCCGCGGAAGGCGAACGAAAGGTTCGAGAGACCGCCCGAGATGCGTACGCCGGGCAGGTTGTCCATAATCCAGCGGACGGCGCGGATAAAGTCGATGGCGTAGGCGTTGTGTTCGGCCATGCCGGTCGCGACTGTCAGCACGTTCGGGTCGAAAATGATGTCGGAAGGCGCGAAGTCCAGCTTCTTCACCATGATGTCGTAAGCGCGGGCGGCAATCTGTACGCGGCGCTCGTAGTTGGTGGCCTGTCCTTCTTCATCGAAGAGCATCACGATGACAGCGGCACCCAGGCGCTTGATGGTGAGCGCATGCTCGATAAAAGCCTGTTCTCCCATCTTCAAGGAGATGGAGTTCACGATGCTCTTGCCCTGGATGCACTTGAGGCCCGCCTCGATGACTTCGAATCGGGAAGAGTCCACCATGATAGGCACGCGGCTCACGGCCGGGTCGGATGCAATCAGGTTCAGGAAGGTCTGCATTTCGGTGGTAGCGTCAAGCAAGCCATCGTCCATGTTCACGTCGATCACGTCGGCGCCGTCTTCAACCTGCTTGCGGGCAATGTCGAGCGCTTCGTCGTAATTCTTCTCGTTGATGAGGCGCAGGAACTTCTTGGAGCCTGCCACGTTGCAGCGTTCGCCCACCTTCACAAAGTCTTCGGCGTTGCAGTTGTCGGCGCCGTTGCTCGGGCGCACCTGTTCCTTGAACAGCGGTTCCAGACCGGCGAGGCGGAGCAGCGGGCTCGTTGCATATTTAGGTGCGGGCTTGCGGCGTTCGTAATCGGCCGGCAGGGCGTCGAGCATCTTGCGCATCGCGGCGATGTGTTCCGGAGTCGTACCGCAGCAACCGCCAATCATGATCATGTTCACGAGCTTGTCGTCTAGGTACACACCCATGAGTCGCACCATGTCTTCGGGCGTGTCGTCGTAACCGCCGAACTGGTTCGGCAGCCCCGCGTTCGGGTGGCAACTGATGTAGCAGGGTGCGACCTTGCCCATGCGGCGCAGGTACGGCACCATGCCGTCGGCTCCGAGACCGCAGTTGAGGCCGATCGAAAGCGGATGCATGTGCATCACGCTCACGGCGAATGCTTCGACCGTCTGGCCCGAAAGCGTACGGCCCGAGGCGTCGCTCACCGTCATCGAAAACATGACTTCCACAGGTTTGAGGTCGGCGGCATTCCCCGCGGCTTTCCCGGCGGCTTTCGCATCGGCAGCGCGTTTTTCCATTACCTTGGTGAATGCGCTTGCGGCGGCCTTCGCGTTCAGCGTGTCAAAAATCGTTTCAATTAAAATGGCGTCTACGCCTTCATCCACCAGCACCTGGATCTGTTCCAGGTAGGCGTCTTCCAACTCGTCAAAAGTGATGCTGCGGCTTGCGGGGTCGTTCACGTCTTCGCTCATGGAGAGCATTTTGCTCGTGGGGCCCACGTCGCCCAGAATGTACACCTGTCGGCCGTATTTTTCCATGGCCTCCGCCGCGGCCTGCTTCGCGATTTTCACGGCGGCGCGGTTCATCTCGGCAATGCGGTGTTCCTGATGGTATTCGTGCTGGCTTACGCGCTGGCTTGAAAACGTGTTGGTGGTCAGGCAGTCTACGCCCGCATCCACATAGCGGCGTTGGATGTCCAGGATGATATCCGGCTTCTCGATGGAGAGCATGTCGTTGTTCGCGCCCTTGATGCCGTAGGTCTGGATAACAGAACCCATGCCGCCGTCCAGCAGCATCATTTTACTTTCGAAAGCCTCGCGTAGCGTCATGTTTGCCTTTGTTCCTGCGCAACCTGCCGTGCACATTTAATATGCGTTTATTTGCTTATATGCATAAATATAGGAAAATCCGGCCCATCTTCCCAGCCCTGGACCCCTAGAAAGAGTTGACTTGTCTCCCGGGAATAACTATCTTTAGCGCCGCTCTGGCAATTTCGCCAGGGTAAAACCAATCACCGGTATGCGAGAGTCGCTTCGGTGGCGCGGTCCACAACCCCAGGTTCGGGCTTCGCTTCGCGGCTTATTTGCTTGCCGGGTAGAAACAACCGAAAGGAATACATTATGGCAAATCTGCCTTCCGTTGAAGACCTGCTCGCTGCAGGCTCCCACTTTGGTCACCAGACTCAGCGCTGGAACCCGAAAATGAAACCCTACATCCTGGCGGAAAAGAATGGCATCTACGTTCTTAACCTCTCCAAGACCCGCGACCTCCTCGAAGAAGCCGCCAAGGCCGCCGCCAAGATCTCCGAATCTGGCAAGACCGTGCTCTTCGTCGGTACCAAGCCCACTGCCCGTCAGTGCGTGCTCGACGCTGCTGCCACTTGCAACCAGTTCTCCGTCACCAACCGCTGGCTCGGTGGTATGCTCACGAACTTCCAGACGGTTCGTAAGTCCATCAAGAAGATCGACAAGATCGACGCCATGGAACAGGACGGTACTTTCCAGGCCCTCTCCAAGAAGGAAGTGCTCGACAAGAACCGCGAACGCGAAAAGCTGCTCGGTGTGTTCGGTGGCATCCGTGAAATGGTGAACCTCCCGGGCCTCCTGGTCGTGACCGACCTCGCCCACGAAAAGATTGCCGTGGCCGAAGCTCGTCGCCTCCACATTCCTATCATCGGTATCTGCGACACGAACGTCGATCCGACTCTCGTGGACTACCCGATTCCGGCCAACGACGACGCCGTGAAGTCCCTCAAGCTCATTGTGGACTACATCGCCGCCAACGTGAAGCCGCGCACCACCGACAAGAAGGGCTCCAAGGAAGAAGTGAAGAAGTTCGACAACGGCGAGGACAAGTAATATGCAGATTACCGCTTCCCTCGTTAACGAACTCCGCCAGAAGACTGGCGTGGGCATGATGCAGTGCAAGAAGGCCCTCGTCGAAACTGATGGCGACATGGACAAGGCCGTGGAACTCCTCCGCAAGCAGGGTGCTGCCGTTGCTGCCAAGCGCGCCGACAAGGCCGCCAAGGAAGGCCGCATCTACCTCGTGGAAACTGCCGACAAGGCTGCCGCTTTCGAACTCTCCTGCGAGACCGAACCGGTGTCCAACAACGACGACTTCGTTGCCCTCGCTGCTCTCGCCGTGAAGGCTGTCGAGACTCAGGCTATCGCCTCTGTCGAAGACCTCAAGAACGCTGTCGTGGATGGCAAGAAGGTGAACGATGTGCTCCAGGACGTCCTCGTGAAGATCCAGGAAAACATCGACTTCCGCAAGTTCGCCGAACTCAAGAAGGTTCCGAACTCCGTGTTCGGTGTCTACAGCCACATGAAGGGCAAGATCGGTGTCATCACCGAACTCGCTT
>CADBLC010000294.1 GCA_902795385.1 Fibrobacter succinogenes
TGCGTCGGAGCGGTACGATTCCAGCTTGTCGTATTCCGGAAGTGAATTCCTGAGAGTCGTAATCTGTTCCTGCAATTGGTCCCGTTCCGGCTGTTTGCCTTCGGCGGCAGTTTTTGTGGCCTTCAACGGTTCCAGCTTCGGCAAAAGGGTTTCAAGATCACCGGAAGCCTTTTTGAAAGCCTCACGAGTCTTTTCCACATTCTGGGCGCGACCAAGCTCCTTGTCCATATCGGCAAGACGCCTGCTACTTTCATCTGCTTCAGCCTTCAACTTTTGCGACGATTCGCCATCTTCAGCAAGAAGTGCCTGCACCAGGTTACAAACGCTCTGCCAATCCGATACCTGTTTCTGAGTCGCCAAGTTTTTCTGACGTTCCAGCTCCGCCGTATTGGCAGATGTGCCGGAACATTGGACTTGCGCAACCAAGGTGTTTGCAGCCGATTCGCTCCCGCTGCAAAGCTTTTCTATTTCAGCAGCCCGCTTCTTGAGTTCCTCCTGCAAGGTGTTGAACTTGTCCGTCTTGAAAATCCTGCGGAAAATTTTCTTGCGTTCATCGGTGGACGAAAGCAGCACCTTCATAAAGTCGCCCTGGGCAATCATGGCGATTTTCGTAAACTGGTCGCGGTCAATCCCGATGATTTCTTGCACTACGGCGGCAACTTCCTTTTCCTTGCTCACGGAGCGGCTCGTTGGCCCTTGTTTACCGCTTGCATCAGGATAATAGAATGTCACCGATGCAGACTCCTTTGTAAAGCCTTCACCACGAGCCTTGGGGCGTTCGTATTCGGGATTGCGCACCACGCGATATTCCCTGCCCGCATAGACAAAGGTCAAGTCCACAAGTGTTGGAGTTTCGGGTTTTGCATTCAGACAACGGAACAGCTTTGCGTCATCGCGGCTTTCGCCGCTGGCACGGCCAAACAAGGCATAAGTAATGGCATCAAAAAGGGTCGTCTTACCGGCTCCTGTATCGCCCGAAATCAGGTAGAGCCCATTTGCTCCGAGTCTATCCAAATCGATGACCGTACGATCCGCATAAGGGCCAAAAGCAGAAATTACAAGCTTAGTCGGTCTCATTTTTCCTCCCAAATGCCATCAATGATGTCCTGCACGAACTCACTTTCCTCTTCGTTCAATTCGCGCTTAGTCATGTCGCTAAAGAATTCCCCGAAAAGTTCCATCGGAGTTTTCTGCTCCACCTTTCCGTCGCCTACCGTAATATGCTGATTGCGGGTGCGTTCGTTGTCATAATCCAGCATCATCAAGTTCGGGTATATTCCGCGCAATTTCAAGACCGCATCAGGCACATCATTTTCGTCCGTGAGTTTTACATAAACAAAATCATCGAGTTCAAGGCCTTCGGCCAACTGCCTCCGCTGAAATTCCGGCGAAACAAGCTCTGCAAACGTTCCCTTGATTTCGCGAACATCATGCTTGGGCGTCAGCGGAACCTCTCGAACTTCTATCCCGGCAAGCCCGTCTGCAGATTTTCCCGCAAGTTCCACCATCGTCAAAGATTTCTTGTGGCCCGCCTCCGACAAAGAATATTTGAGAGGCGTTCCGCTGTAGCGCACGCGGGCATTTCCGGCTGCATCTTTCGCCACATTCTGGGGCTTGTGAATATGCCCGAGGGCTACGTAGTCAAAGCCATCGAAAACCGAAGCATCCACATTGTCGAGGCCTCCCACGTTTTCCTCTGAATCGCTCCGTTCGGCACCAGTCACAAACTGGTGCGCCAGAAGCACGTTGCGACGCCCCGGCGTAAAATGCATCTGGGCAATCGCCATACGCATGGCAGAGGTGTAATCCGTCACCTGGTCCCGCTCTTCGTCGCTGCCCAGGCAGGCGCGTACCGTCGCAGGACGCACAAAGGGGAGCATCCACACATCCACCTCGCCAAATTCATCTTGCAAGGTCACGGGAGCAAACTCGCCACTATAAACCAATGACATGTGCACGCCCCGATCTTCCATAAGGCGGCCGCCAAAGGCTATGCGCTCCGCCGAATCGTGGTTTCCACTCAACACAAACACCTTTGTGCCAGTCTCGGATAGCCGCACCAAAAAGTCGTCCAGAACGGCAACCGCCTCGGCGCTGGGCACCGACTTGTCATAAACATCGCCCGCTACCAGGAGCGCATCGGGTTTTTCTCCCCTAACCACCTCTAGGATGCTCGCCAGGATATGCCTCTGTTCGTCGAGCATCGAATGTTCGCATATGCTTTTCCCGATATGCAAGTCCGCCGTATGTATGAATTTCATTTTTCCTTCTTTTTTCCCGTTAAGGGGCGTTCTTTGACCCGCCCGTAAATATAGTATCGTCATTATGGCACAAAATGTCAAATTTCTCCTTTATTTTTATCTTTCTTTCTATAATAAAGGACTTTATATGACCATAAGCGTTGCCGAATGGACCTGCCCCGAATGCAAAACCAAGAACCGTGAAACCTGTAACGCCTGGATGTACGGCAGCCCTATCAGGCAATGCAAGGCATGCCGTAGCGAATACCTGGACCGGCGATTCCGCGAGGTGGCCATTGACGGTTTTGACCCCCGAAGCAACAAC
>CADBLC010000295.1 GCA_902795385.1 Fibrobacter succinogenes
GTAAATTCCGGGTTTCACGTTTCCGGAATTTTTCACAAGACGTCCGTCAAGACCGCGCACCTCGACAATTTCTTCGTCCACGAATTCCGTACGGACCGTTGCAATCGCGTCGGTGCCTCCGGACGAGCTGGACTTAGAGTCGCTGCACTCGGGAGTGTCGCTAGAGCTGGACTTCGGCGTATCGCCGGAGTTGCTGGACGTCGTGGAACCGCTAGATGTTACGGAACTGCTAGACGCCGGAGTATCCTTCGAACTGGAACTCGACTGCACCGCGCTAGACTTGGGCGTATCTCCCGAACTGCTGGGCGTATCACTGCTGGAGCTAGAATTCACGGCACTGGACTGGGGCTTATCGCTCGAGCTGGAAGGCGGCACCACGGAGCTGGAAGAAGCCGGTTCGATGATGGTCGTGGTCTTCTCCGAATCCTTCAACACGATTTTGACGACCTGGATATTGGCTGTACTTATTGTATCCGGGACACCATCTGGCGGGTTCGCAGTGAGAGACTTTAAGCTTTCAAACATGGTTCGGAATGCCGAAATCGAATCATGGGCAGCAGCGGCAGGATACTTCATGCTAGTCCCCCCTTTTGCATTCTTCCACCTAATTTCAGCCGCCGCAAACCACCTTTCAAATGCAAATTCGAATGACTTGGAAATCATGATTTCGTCAGAACTATACTGTTCCTTTTCGATAGGAGGATCCGACACCAAGATCAGGAAATTGTTTGTATTCGTGGAATCGTAATCGCCCATAGAAAGCGCATACGAGTCGAAGATGTAGGTGTTATAGGCGAGCGTATCTTCTTTCCACTTTCGATCGTTCCATGCCATATACCTGAACGGGATGTTTGCGGTAGCACGGCAACCCGCGACAATCGAAAGCGGGAACCTCGCCTCAGAAGAATTCATGATAAGCTGGAGGGTACTGTAGGAACTGTGCTCGGTCTTCGTCGCCGTCCCATGGGTCCAGTTGCCCGACTTTTTGCTTGCGACCCACTTGGTTTCAACGAGGTCCGTGGCAACCAGCGTCACCGGATCATGGCCCTTGGAGGCCAGGGTATCGCACACGTTGCGGATGAATACTTCATCGCCCTGGGCATTCGCAGATACGAAACAAGCGAACGCGATAGCGGCAACAATTTGGAAATATTTCATATTAACTCCTTTCACGCACCTCTATCCCCTTTCACGCATCTAAATATATACAAAAATTTACATTCCGGCACTAAAAGGCACAAAAATATGCCCGAAAGGGGTCTTTCGGGCATCAAAAAAGGGGTAAAAGGAGCTCCAGGGCCTTAAATTGTCGCGAGAATCCGCTTCCAGCCGTCTTCGGGGATCTGGGCGCCCATCACCTGCACCACCTCGTTGCTGACCACGCTACCCAGGTTGCCGCTGCGTTCCATATCCCAGCCGTTCATGTAGCCGTACAGGAATCCCGACGCCCACAGGTCGCCTGCGCCAGTGGTATCGATGGCCTTCGCGGGGCCTGCCTGCACGCGAGTCACCTTGCCGTCCTTCGCGATGAGGGCACCGCGCTTGCCGATTTTCACCACGGCGACCTTCGCCTTCTGCGCAAGAACGTCGAGAGCGGCTTCTTCCTTCACGCCCGCGTAGGCGAAAGCTTCGTCCTCATTTGCGATAATGATGTCGATCATACTCTCCGCAAAGAGTTCGTCGAACAGCTTGCGGCAGGCATCCACCACACCGAAACTGCTGAAGTCGAGCGCGGTTTCTACACCCAGGCTGCGGGCAAGCGTAAACGACTTCTTGAAGCAATCCGCATTGAACGCACGGTAGCCTTCCGCATAGAGCAGGCCAACGCCGTCGTAGAGAGCCGGCACAAAGTCATCGCTAGCCAGGAAGTCAGACGCACCGAGGTACGTCCACATGGAACGCTGTGCATCGGGCGTCACCGCAGAAAACACGCAACCCGTGGCGGCATCGCTCATGCCAAGCTTAGATTCCACGCCGTTACGTTCCAGGTGCTCGCGGAAAATCTTCCCGAGTTCGTCGTCGCCGACTTTCGAGATGAAGGCGGCCTTGCCACCCAGGCGAGAAAGACCGACCATCGTATTGCAGGTAGAGCCACCCGGCACGCGCAGCGGGTTCTTGAGCGCCGCGAGGAACTTTTCCATTTGCGGCCAGTCCACCATGTTCATGCCGCCCTTCTGCACGCCCTGCGATTCAATCCATGCGTCATCCACGTTCGCGAGAATATCAACGAGGGCTGCGCCCATACCTAAAACTTTCTTCATCAGTCAACCTCTAAAAAAATTGGATTACAGTCCACCCCTGCGGCGGCGCAGCTTGTCGCCCGCCCTCAACAGGAACTGCCGTTCGGATTCGTTCAACGACTGGATTCCCTCGCGGTTCACCTTGTCCAGAATCTCGTTCATGCGCTTCTGCTCATCCACATAAAAGACTTCGCCCTCGATGGCATCGGAATCGTCTTGGCGATTGTCGGCAGAAGATTCGCGCCTACGCGGTTTGCGAATGTTGTGCAGCTTGCGGAAGCCCTTCTCGTAGAAGTACATGTAGATAAAGCCTGCCACGACGCCACCCAAGTGCGCAAAGTGGGCAACACCGTCGCCCGAAGGAGCCATGATCAAGTCGAAAATGACCATCACCCACATGGCATGTTTAAGCTTCATCGGGACTACAAAGAAAAGCAACAACCTGCTTTCGGGGAAGAACCTGTAGCACGCGACAAAAATTCCCATCAGGGCGCCAGACGCGCCGATAATCGGGTTGTTCGTGAGGCCCGCCATGCAAAGCATAAAGCTGAAGAACGCCGCGAACACGCCGCAGAACAGGTACATCGCGGTAAAGTGCTTTGCGCCCATGTACTCGGCGACACTGCCGCCAAACATCCACAGCATGAGCATGTTGAAGACGAAGTGCCAAAAGTCCACATGCACGAACATGTAGGTGAAGTAGCGCCACGCCTCGAGCGGGCTCGTCGGGAAGAACGCACCGAAGTAGACGATGTAGTCGCGGATATTGCCGTAACCGGCTCCCGGGAGGTTCAGGTGCAGACCCATCACGGAACCCAGGACAAACGCAATGGCAAATACGGCCGCGTTGGCGATTAACAGGATTCGGATAGCCTTGGGCAAGAATCGGAAAGGAGTCATAATTAGTAGGAAGTGGCTAGTGGTTAGGGGCCAGTAAGGAGATTACTGCATCGGGGACGTATTTAGCAAGCTTCGCGCGGCCTTCCCCGGCGATTCCTGCCTTCAGGAGTTCGCGCACCACCGTACTGGAGACCATCAGGTGTTCGGGTGCGCTGGAAAGGAACAGCGTTTCGCATTCAGGATAAAGTATCTTGTTGTTCCAGGCGACCGTCTGTTCGTATTCCACGTCAGCGGCGCCACGGATACCGCGCACCAAGAACTTCGCCCCGACACGCTTCATGAAATCCACCGTAAGGCCGTCGTACACGTCCACCTTCACGTTCGGGATGTCCGCGACCGCATGGCGCACCATCTCGGCACGGGTCGCCTCGTCAAAGTAGTACTTCTTGGAAGCGTTCACCGCCAAGAGCACCCACAGTTCATCGAACAGCGAAGCGGCACGCCTGACGATATCCAGGTGTCCCAGCGTAAACGGGTCGAACGACCCCGCGAATACGGCGATTTTCTTCATGCCGTAAATATAGCTATTAGTTGCT
>CADBLC010000296.1 GCA_902795385.1 Fibrobacter succinogenes
TCCGTGGAAGCCCCTGCGGTTCCCGAAGCGGAATTTGTGTCGCAGTTCGGCGATGTCCCGGCAGCGCCTGCGCCTGCAACGGGGTATTCTCCGAAGGTCCTTTCCAAGACCCAGGCGGCAGAAAACGCCCGCCCGATTGACGCTCCGACGTCCCTCGGCGGCGACTCCGTGAAGACGGGTTCTGCAAACAGCGGTTCCAATTCCCGCAACGAATCCATCCGCATCGGTTCCAAGAACCTCGCGCAAATCCGTAGCGACTTCCCGATTCTTTCGAAGCAGGTAAACGGGCATCCTCTCGTTTGGCTCGATAACGGTGCAACGACGCAACGCCCGCAAGTAGTGATTGACCGTCTCAAGTACTACTACGAAAACGAGAATTCCAACGTGCACCGTGGCGCCCATACGCTGGCGGCCGCATCGACGGATGCCTACGAAAACGCCCGCAACATCGTGCGTGACTTTATCGGGGCCCCGTCTTCGCAGGAAATCGTATTCGTACGCGGTACGACTGAAGCAATCAACCTGGTGGCCAACGCTTACGTGAAGCCGACGCTCCAGCCGGGCGACGAAATCATCGTCTCCATCCTGGAACACCACGCGAACATCGTGCCGTGGCAGCTCATTGCCGAAGAAACGGGTGCCATCATCAAGGTGATCCCATGCGATTCTACCGGCCAGCTCAAGCTCCACGATTACGAGGCTCTGTTCACGAAGCGCACCAAGTTCGTTTCCGTGACTCATGTCTCGAACGTGCTCGGCACCGTAACCCCGATCGAAGAACTCATCGCCATCGCCCACAGGCACGGCGTGAGAATCCTCATTGACGGTGCTCAGTCCATCGCGCACATTCCGGTGAATGTTTCCGCCCTCGACGCAGACTTCTTCGTGTTCTCTGGACACAAGGTGTTTGCCCCGACCGGTATCGGCGTCGTTTACGGCAAGAAGGAATTGCTGGAAGCCGCCCGCCCGTACCACGGCGGTGGCAATATGATTGCCGACGTCACGTTCGAACGCACCATCTACAACGGAATCCCGAACAAGTTTGAAGCGGGAACCGGAAGCATCGCCGATGCTGTTGGCCTCGGTGCTGCCCTCCAGTACCTCTCCGAAATCGGTATGCCCTGCGTATTCCGCTGGGAACATGAACTGCTACAGTATGGCCTCAAGGAACTGAAGACCGTCAAGGGACTTCACCTTGTAGGTACGGCGCTCAACAAGGCATCTGCTCTCGCCTTCAAACTCGACGGTTATTCCGACGAAGAAGTGGGCAAGAGGCTCGACGCCTACGGTGTCGCCGTGCGTACAGGTCACCACTGCGCACAGCCGGTGCTCAGGCATTTCGGTTACGAAAGTACCGTTCGCCCGACGCTTGCGCTGTACAACTCGCCGGACGACATCGACGCTCTCGTGAGGGCGCTGAAGACGTTCGCGTAGCAGGTCGCGTCCTTCGGACGCTTTGAGCGATGAGATCGCACCTGCGGTGCTTTGGGGTTCTGAGCTATAGCCCATACCTCAGAGGGAGCCGCAGGCGACCGACCTCATACCTCATCACCTTTTTTTCTTGAGAAAATAATGCACGAACTTATCCAAGAATCAGAAGTCGAAAAAGCTGTCCAGACGATTTTTGCCGATTACAATCGCGGCAAGCATATCGACAACATTGACATCTATAATCGACCCGACCAGGCCGAGATTCAGACGATTTTGCAGAACCTAATCCGTGTGGTTTATCCCGGACATTTCAGGGACCGCTCGCACAAGATTTACAACCCGAAGAATAGCTTCGCGGTCATTATCGAAGATACTTTTTACCACCTCCACAAGCAGGTGGCCATTGCGCTTGATTATTGCAAGCTCCGTGGTACCATGACTTCGGACGAGCGCAAGATTGAAAGCTACCGCATCTGCAAGGAGTTTTTCGCGAAGATTCCTTGGATTCGCGAATGTCTTGAAACCGATTTGCATGCCGCTTATGACGGCGATCCTGCCGCTGGGTGCCTCGACGAAATTATCCTTGCGTATCCGGGCCTTATGGCGACAACGATTTTCCGCATTGCCCATGAACTTTACCTTTTGCACGTTCCGGTTCTCCCGCGGCTCATGACTGAGTATGCGCATTCCAAGACGGGAATTGACATCCATCCGGGTGCATCCATCGGCAAGTACTTCTTTATCGATCACGGTACGGGCATTGTGATTGGCGAAACTGCGGTTATTGGCAATAACGTGAAAATTTATCAGGGTGTAACTCTTGGTGCGCTCTCGACGCGCGGGGGCCAGCGCCTCTCTGGCAAAAAGCGTCACCCGACAATTCAGGACAACGTAACCATTTACGCGAACGCATCCATTCTAGGCGGCGATACGGTTGTAGGCGAAAATGCCATTATCGGTGGCAGTGCCTTCATCACGAGCTCTGTTGCGCCCAATACCCGCGTGAGCATGAAGAACCTTGAAATGGACTACGTCTCTACCGATAAGCAGCACAAGACGGAAGAAATTACCCAAAGCGAGGAGTGGTACTACATTATATATTATATGATCATAAGATGGCAACTTGTTATAGAAAAAACTGATAATTCAGCATAAAAACAATGTATTGGACGCGTGCGAAAACGCGTTCTATATTTGGGCCAGATTAAAACAACAATGTACGGAGAAACAACAATGGCAGAAATAAAAATCGACGATACCATCGACATTACTGATGTCGTGTGCCCGACTACCTTCGTGAAGGCGAAGGTCGCCCTCGAGGAACTGGAAGAAGGCCAAATCCTTTCTATCCGCCTGAACGACGGCGAACCGGTGCAGAACGTGCCGCGCAGCATCAAGGAAGAGGGTCACGAAATCTTGAAACTCGACGACAACCAGGACGGAACCTACACGCTCATCGTGAAGAAGGTCGGCGACTAACCAAGGAGTATAAAATGATTATTACAGTTGCAGGAAATAAGAAAGAATACAAGGACGGCCTCACCGTCGCAGAACTGATTGAAGCCGAGAAAATTGACAACCCGCTTTACGTGACGGTTTCGGTGAACGAGGAGTTTGTTGAGGGTGGAACGTTCGACAAGGCCGTGCTCAAGGACGGCGACAGCGTCGAGTTCCTCTATTTCATGGGAGGCGGCTGCTAATGGCTTTTACTAACGAACAGCTGGAGCGCTATTCGCGCCACATCATCTTGAAAGAGGTGGGCGCGAAGGGCCAGAAGAAGCTCCTGAATGCGAAGGTGCTCGTGATTGGTGCGGGCGGCCTCGGTGCTCCCGTGGCGATGTACCTTGCTGCAGCAGGCGTGGGCACCATCGGTATTGTCGATGCCGACGTGGTCGATCTATCCAATTTGCAGCGCCAGATTATCCACGCTACACAGGATGTGGGCAAGCCCAAGGTGCAGTCTGCGAAAGAGACGATGGAAGCGATGAACCCCGACGTGAAAGTGGTTACGTACCACACTTTCGTGACGAGCGAGAACATCCTCGACCTCGTCAAGGATTACGACTTCGTCATCGACGGCACGGACAATTTCCCGGCGAAGTTCCTCATCAATGACGCGTGCGTAATGGCGAAGAAGCCCTTCTCCCATGCGGGAATCATCCGTTTCCAGGGCCAGCTCATGACGTATGTGCCGGGCCAGGGCCCCTGCTACCGCTGCGTGTTCAAGGAGCCGCCTCCGAAAGATGCTGTGCCTACCTGCAAGCAGGCGGGCGTGATTGGCGCTATGGGCGGCGTTATCGGTAGCTTGCAGGCGATGGAAGCCGTCAAGTACATTCTCGGCGTGGGCAATTTGCTCACGGGCTACCTGCTCACTTACAATGCGCTCACGATGGAATTCCGCAAGGTGAAACTGCCGACGCATACCGAAGACTGCGCCGTGTGCGGCACGCACCCGACCATCACGCAGCTTATCGACTACGAGCAGGCGGTTTGCGATTTGAAGCATTAAGAGGTGTGAGCGCGGATCTGCGATCCTTTGAGGTATGGGGACGCTCGCTACACTCGCTTTGAGGAGAGAAATATGATTACAATTTCAAAAGATAACTACGAAAAAATCCTCGCGCACGCCCAAAAGAACCTCCCCGAAGAGGCCTGCGGGCTGATTGCGGGGCGCATCGAAGGTAGCGACAAGCATATCGAGAAG
>CADBLC010000297.1 GCA_902795385.1 Fibrobacter succinogenes
CCCCGAGGTGAAGTTTTAGCCTTCCCTCATGAAATACGTCGGTATCCAAACCCAGATTTGGCGGAATAATCGCAACAGCGTTATCCTGTTGTGCATGTTTCCCGTGATTCTTCTCGGGATGGTGCTCCTCGCCATAATGACGCTCGATTTTATCGGGTGGTTCTGCTGGGATGGCGTTTGCCCGCCGGGATTGCAGGCGACCAAGTTCCACTGGGATATCATTTGGCATTACTTCAAAGATGCCATGCCCTTCACGCTTAGCATGACGGGGCTCTGGTTTATAATCGCGTATTGCACGAACACGTCCATCATTCGGCATATCACGCATGCAAAGCCCGTGGAGCGCAAGGACAATCTGCGTGTCTATAACATCGTGGAGAACCTCTGCATTGCGGGCGGCATCGAGATGCCGCAAATCAACATCGTCGAGGATTCGAACCTGAACGCCTTTGCGAGCGGTATCGATATCCCGTCGTTTACCATCACGCTCACCACGGGGCTTATCGAAAAGCTGAACGATGCGGAACTCTCGGCTGTCGTGGGTCACGAACTCACGCACATCAAGAATCGCGATACGCGCCTGATGGTGGTGTGCATCGTGTTCGTCGGGATTTTTGCGGCCATCCAGTCCATGTCCATGAGGATGCTCGGCGCCTTGCTCCGCGGTTCGCGACGTTCTTCTAGCCGAAGGAACAACAAGGGCGGCGGAGCCATCATATTGGAAATCATGATCCTCCTGATAGCCCTCATTATCTGGAGCTCCATCGGCTATTTCTTCAGCTTCATGACGCGCCTTGCCATATCGCGTAAGCGCGAGTACGTGGCCGATGCGGGCGCCGCCGAACTCTGTGGCGATCCGCTTGCGCTTGCCTCGGCACTCAAGAAAATTTCCGAGGCGCCCGGCCTTGCCGACGTTCAGCGTAACGACGTCGCGCAGCTCTATATCATTCATCCCGACGAGGAATTCGACAACAACATGAAACTCTCGGGCTGGGTGGCCAAGGCGAACATCATGTTCTGCACGCACCCGGACACTCCGGAACGTATCAGGATTTTGGAACAGTTCTAAAAAGCTGGGCGGATTTTTCCTTTATTTCCCGTTGCGCTCTTTTTTAATCTGCTTGAGTTGCGCGAGGCGCTCGCCCAGGGCTTTTTCTTTTCCGTAGGGCTTGGGCTGGTAAATCTCGGTGCCTTCGAGCTGTTTGGGCAGGTGCTCCTGTGCGGAGTAGGCGCCCGGGCTGTCGTGATCGTACTGGTAGTCGTTTCCGTAGCCGAGCTTTTCGCCCACCTTCGTTACGGAATTGCGGAAGGCGCGCGGTACGGGGAGCGTGCCGGTCTGCTTCACGATGGAATCGGCCTTCATGCCCGCAAGTTCCAGGCTGTTGCTCTTGGGGGCAAGCGAGAGGTACACTGCGAGTTCGTCGAGGGCGATGAGGCCTTCGGGAATACCCATGAAGTCGTAGGCCTCGCGAGCGGCGGTGGCCAGCAGTAACGCGTTCGGGTCGGCGAGTCCGATGTCTTCCATACTCATGCGCATGAGCCTGCGCAATATGAACCGCGGGTCTTCTCCACCCTGCAGCATGCGGTGCATCCAGTAGAGGGCGGCATCTGGATCAGATCCGCGCACGGACTTGTGCAATGCCGAAATCAGGTTGTAATGTTCTTCGCCACTCTTGTCGTAACGCAGCGGCTTCTTGTACTGGAATTCTTCCAGGAGTTTCTCGTCGATGATTTTGCGGTCGCCGAGGTTCTTGCCAATCCATTCAATCTGGTTCAGCAAGAAACGCGCGTCGCCATCGGACTGCGCGATGAGCTTGTCTACAACCGCGTCTTCGACTTCCACGTCCTTGAGCTGCAATCCGCGGGGATGGTCGCGCAAAGCGCTAAAAATCAAGGTGCGCAGGTCATCCTTGCTGAGTGGCGCAAACAATATCAGCTGGCAGCGGCTGAGTAATGCGCTGTTGACCTCGAACCCCGGGTTCTCGGTGGTGGCGCCTATGAGCGTCACCGTGCCGTCTTCCACGGCGCCGAGCAAGGCGTCTTGCTGGCCCTTGTTAAAGCGATGGATTTCGTCGATGAAGAGAATCGTGTCCTGGAACATCGATTTCATCTTGCGGGCGTCGGCCAGGACTTCCTTGACTTCCTTGACGCCGCTGGCGACTGCCGAGAGTGCGACGAAAGCTTTTTTGGTATGCTGGCGGATCACGTGGGCGAGGCTAGTCTTGCCGCAGCCCGGAGGCCCCCAGAAAATCATGCTCGGGACGTTGTCGTTCTCGAGACTCTTGCGCAACAGGCTCTGCTCGCCCAGAATCTTGTTCTGGCCAAGGAATTCGTCCAGGTTTTGCGGACGGAGTCTTTCGGCGAGCGGCTGGTCCATATGTCTAGTGCCTTTTGCTATGTACAAATGTACACTATTTGAATGGCTCTGTCAAGCCAAATCGTACCGAAAAAACGGCTAACAAACATTTTTCCGAAAAAACGGCTAACAAACATTTTTGGTTTCGTCAGCCTCTCAAACGGCTAATCTTTTAGGCAGCGTATAGGATAACCGTTCGTCTTTTTTCTAACCTCAAAATGAGGAAATTCATCTCGATTACCCTGGAATTCAAAAGTAGCAGCATCCGTGTCGTCATATTGAGCCACATGGAAGCGGTTATCATCAGAGGATGTTATATGACCATCGGACAACCAGAAGATCGCTTCATTTCGGTTCCAGAAAGCGATTACAGACAAGCCAGTCTCGTTTGAGGACATGCCTTCTGCCCAACCATGCTGAGATTTCAAGAAGCGGCTTCCCCATCGATCGTACTGCCGATCGTAATGTTCGGTAATATAATCTTTCAAGGCGTAAACTTCCTCAAACGCAGGAACATGCCACCCTTCTGGGCACGCCCCTTGAACAGGAGCCTCGTTTTTTTCGGGATTTGTCAAATAGCATGCGGAATCATAAGGGCATTCCTCCATACTTTTGCCTACGGCAGCGTTCCACGTGTAGAGCCTTCCGTACTGTGCGCAGAAATCTAACTTATTGTTAAAGCAAAAACTGGAATCCGTTTCATAATTCAGGTTTTGGGCAAACCAAACCTGGTCGCCAATTTGAGTGGTTCTATAAACCTGGTTGTCCCTCTTATCTAAAAATTCACCATATTCCAAATTCGGATTTAGGTAATCCGTAATAACACATTTGTACTTTGAGCAATCGTAATCCTTGGAAGGTATTGTGTCAGGAACCCAGCCAATATTGTAAGACACCTTCTGAGAATCCAAAACATCAAGGTTTTCAATTACAATGGAGTCTACACAAGATCTTTCATCTTTGACCACAATCTTAAGAAAGAGCTCCCGTCGATCTTGTGTCGAGTACGAGAACTTTACATTAAGGTCGGTCGTATCCTTGTCTGTATCAACCAACTCTCTATGAGCCAAAGCCCCTCTTACATAATAGGAAACCGTATAAATTTGGCTTTTACGTCCCAGCAAGTCATCATAGATTTTGGCGTCGACAACGAAATCCCTGTTTTTATTAGTTCCATCAAATTTAACGGAGTAGGCGCTCTTTGAAACGTCCAATATTTTTGGTGCTGTTCGATCAAAGAGTACTTCCTGTTTCTGTTTTGTGCCAACGATTCCTTCCTTAAAAACACCTTGTGAGTCAACTACATAAGACCATTTCAAATCTTCATCATGGTCAAATGTAGCGTGTAATATATCAGAATAAGTCTGATAATCAGGGAATGCGTCGGGCAAAAAGGCTTCCCACTGGAATTCATACAAGCCGTCGCTAAAAGAGTTGTACAGCTCACCACTTATCCTACAGGAATAAATCCAAGAAGACCAGCCAATTCCACAACCTAAGGGATATTTTTTGTCTTCCCTTGAATTGTACAAAAAACCACGCTGTTCTACACGAGGATCAGAAACGTCACGGTCTATTTGAACCCACAGGTCATACGTTTCATTATTCTTAGTCCAATAAAAAAACAACTCCACTTTATGAAAATGACGCTTTAAAGAGAATGAGGTAGTTAATGATTTTCCAGTGCCCCAAATTAACTTGTATTCGCCATCAGGCAAAGAATCCGGCGTATCGAGATTACTAAAATCTGCTGTATATTCCCAAGTTGCTTCGATAGGGGTTTTATTTGTAAGAGTGTCGATTGTTGCTGTAGTTCCAAGGGTATCCCAGCTATCACCTTTTTTAGCAAGCAGGGTTGCGAAATTCATATCCAAGTTCGTTTTGCAACCTAAGTTGCTGCCATAGGCAGAGAGATCTTTCAAAGAACTTGTAGCTCCAAAATTTCTTGGCCACTTTTCACTATACATGGGTTCGATACCACAAGGTGGAAAATCATCCCAATTATCGCTGGAACTCTGAATCTGGCTAGATGAGGATAAAGACACTGAAATCGGATATAGCGCGAAATCCTGAGAAGCAACGGAATCGTTGCCACTGCAAGCAATCAACACAACATTTATCAAAAAGAAAAATGAAGCGAATACTTTTTTCACACAAACCTCATTGGAATGAACAGCCTAGGGTATCCTTACTGAAGACCGTAAACGTGGTCTTCAAATTTGAAATACGTGAAGTTCCGTAATGTGTCGGGAATATTGACTTGGTTCGGCATCAATGGAACAATAGTCATTTTTCCAGAATTCAATCGTGAGGGTTTTGCCGCCATAATCCATCAGCTTGACGTTTCTAGCATCATCCGAAAGGCCCCTGCGTAACAGATCTGTTAACGACAGACAATCTGTAGTCCGAATGGACGAGACCTTCTTGTTTTCTTCGGCCGCCTTGATTGAATCCTTGTTGACTCGAACGGGCGGCACGCAAGAGATGGTGATGATGCTTGGCGGAGGGCACACGCCTTCCTCTGACTTATGAACTCTCTCCTTACCGTCTTCTATGTAGATCGTATCCGGGCAACAGGCTCCGGGATTATAGTTGTTTCCATCGTACCAGGAACTACTTGAAGGCAAGAATACATTTGACGAGGACGATTCCGGAGATTCACTTGACTGCGGATTTGCACTTGATGCGGGAACAGTACTTGACGTGGGTGCGGAACCTTCATTTGCCGACGATGTCGTGTCGGTCGGCGTTATTTCAGAATTCTCGCGGGAATCCGAAGGGGCGCTGGATTTGTCGTCGCCACAAGCCGAAAAGAGTATTGCAAGGCTAAACAAAATCCCGATTGCAGACAAAATTTTCTTCTTCATGTTCCCCTTCCTCCTTAATGGGAATGCCCCTAATATACATTATTTAAGCTCATAGGGTTAATAGAAGTTAGACATTGTAATACAAAAGCAGTACAAAAAGCCACTTTTCGGGGTGATTGCTAGGTTATTTTGGATGTAAAAAGGTCTTGAACCCGACCTTGACGTTGTAAGATTTATGAAATATATTTGTATACAAACTAACCGATAAACCTTAAGTCGCGAAAGCGACGGAGTTATATAAATGAAATCAAAAATCATGAAAGTACTGGCGGGCCTTGCGTTTGCCTCTATTCTGGCCGCATGCGGCGATTCCGACAGCAGCTCCACGAGCCCCGATAACGTCTCGGTACGTGACTCGGTGGTTATCCACGACAGCCTCAACTGGATCGACACCGTCCGCGTCATCGATAGCCTGTGCATCAAGGACAGCGTTCGAGTCAGGGACAGCCTGCGCATTAAAGACAGCGTGCGAGTCAAGGACAGTATCCGCTTTGTCGATAGCTTGCGCATCAAATACAAGGATAGCCTGAACATCATCGACAGCTTGCTCTTTCACTACATCGACAGCCTCCGTTACATCGACACCCTCCGCTTCATTGACAGCATCCGTTACAAGGATAGTACCCGCGTAATCGATAGCCTGAACATCATCGATAGCCTGAACATCATCTTCAAGGACAGCACCCGCGTCGTGGATAGTATTGTTACGCTTTCGGCGGAAAAAATCCTGGGCAAGTGCAGCGCCGAAAATGCTGGCCAGCTGGAGTACGCCGAAATCAACAGGGAAGACCGCTATTACTATTGCGATATGGGAACGCACCTCTGGAGGATTGCTACCGAGGAAGAGGTGATGAGCGCCCTCAACGACAAGTATGTGCGGCAGTCCCACGTGACGGATTTTGTCCCGCTGGAAGATGTTCTTGCCAAGGTGGCTCCGGACGAACAGGTAATCGTTGTAATTCGCCATGCAGAACGCGATGAAGATCTCTCCATAGCGAGTGCGTTGACGGATCTCGGAGTAGCCCAGTCCCAGGAACTGGGGGAGAAACTGATGTTCAGCCCGGAAATCTACTATGCCGGCTCGCAGTATCACCGTACCCACATGACGTACAACAATATTGCCAAGGGCCGCGCTGACTACGATACGCTCGGCGATACCATGGCCGTGTTGAATGAAGGCTGGTTCACAAAGAGCTTCGATAGCTACTATATGACCCTCTTTAGGGAAAACGATGATGGAAGGGGTGTCATTACCAGGTGGGCGGCCGAGGGCGGCTACACCGACGTTTTCTACGACGTGTCTCCCCGGTTCGCCGCATTGCTGGAAAATCACCTTATGCCGGCATTGAAGCGCTCCAAGAAGCAAGTTGGCATGTTCGTCTCGCACGACGTAATGATTATCCCGATGGTGTCGTACATATCCGAAAGGAGAATTACGATGAAGTACTACCTTGCCAAGCAGGGCGAATGGGACGGCGACAACTGGCTGAACTACCTGGCCGGTATCGCGATTTTATTCAAGCCGGACGGAACCAGGGTGTTCTATGCGGTCAAGGGCCTCGATTCGGGCACGATGAAACTCCCGATAGAATAAGCGGCCGGTCTAAAGTTTTATTCGTTCACGAATTCAAACTTGGCAAAACTTGCGGGCAGCTCGCGTGACGGGCGCCCGTTTTTTGTCATGCAGTGGAGCGTGGAACCCGTGGTGCACAGTTTGCCATTCACGAATTGCCATTCACGAAAGCCTTGTAGTAAAAGCGAATGCGCAATTTGTCTTCGCGGACCATGGTCGTTTCGACGTCTACGAATTCGCCATAGTGCGTGGGCGCCTTGAACTGGACGTTCAGCTCGAGTACGGGGCTTGCGAACCCTTCGGCTTCCATGTCGGCGTAGCTTGCGCCGGCTTCGCGGAAGTATTCGGTACGTGCCTGTTCGAACCACACGGCGTAAACGGAGTGGTGGACGATTCCCATCTGGTCGGTTTCCGCGTAGCGCACCTCGATGCGGGCGGTATGCTTGAATGTGCAAGTTTCCATGGCCTAAATATAAAAATTACTTGTAGATTGTTATATTATAGAGAGTGAATTTATTAGGAGGACACATGAAATTTGTTCGACTCGCCCTGTGGGCCCTGCCATTTGCCTTTTTGGCTTGTGGCGATTCATCGTCGACGACTTCGCCGGAAGGTAGTTCGTACGGCGAACAGCAATATTTGCGCAAGGGAAAGAATTCCACGTCGACGGCCGACTGCCGGGTCTATACGACAGGCACGAGCGTTACGTTGGTGTTCAAGCAGGATTTTGGAAAAGTGGGGAACATTTCGTCTATTTCCCAGGTGGAAGTGGGCGGTACGGTCAATGTCCGGGATGAAGTCTCTGCGTCCGGGAAGGTCTTCAGTGACGCTATCGAAGATCAGTGCCGCCAAATGAAGGAGAAATACGACGAAATCGATGGTACGGTCAGCTGTACGGATACCGAGGTGAAGGCCCATGGTAAAACCGGTAGCGTTATCCCTGCGCAGGCGGGTGCCGCATTCGAGCAATCGATAGATATGATGAAGGATTATTGCGACATATACATTGAATCTTTGGAAGGATCCGGGGACGTTTCCGGGAATGATTCTCAGGCTGAAGTGCCGGATACCCTGGTTTCCAGGGACGGTTCGCGGACTGTACTGTCGGATACCCTGATCGAGAATCCGTTTGAGGGGAAAGATTCTGGGCAGGCGATTTCGTGTTCGGCCAACAAGCAAGAAAACTCCGTCGTGTTCGAAATTATCTATGGAGACAAAACTGCCACGTTAGTGACGGTTATGAAGGATGGTTGGTCAGAAATCACCGAATACTATACGGGTGTGGAATCAGAAACCCTTTCCCAGGTGTGCAATGCGTACAGGGCCGAAGATGGCTTATATGATGTCGTCTGCGGGGACGGCATCATTGCGTACAGGGCCGACGAAGTCTATGACCCCGAAGAAATGGCGTTTATTATAGAGAACTACATGTGTCCGGGCCTTTTGGACGGGTCGATGACCCTTGAAGACCTGTGGTATGGCGACTAGGCCTTGCCTGCGGGCCTCTGTCAACCATTTTTTACACTGAAAGAATTTAGTTTAGCCTAAAGAAAATAGGGAAAATGGCTTAATTTTGCCATTTTCGCCTGTTTTTGCA
>CADBLC010000298.1 GCA_902795385.1 Fibrobacter succinogenes
GCCCAAGAACTCCGACCTGCACAAGACCGTCCGCCGTTCGGAACTCAAGAGCCTCGTCAGCCTCAAGCAATCCAAGAAGCCCTGGCTCACACGAATCGAGGGCCCCGTCGAATTCGACCGCTGGCTAGAAGGGTACAACGGCGACATCATTCTCTGTGATATAGACGGCGAGGCTTCCCTGCCTTCCATCGCTTCTCGCGCAGCCTCCGGCAACACCCGACCCGTCACGGTCCTTGTGGGGCCCGAAGGCGGTTTCTCGCCCCGCGAAATCGAATTGGCAAAAAAGCACACCGCCGGGAAAGTCGAGCTTTTAAAACTCGGCAACACACGCCTACGCGGCCGCACGGCGGCCATCGTGGCACTTGGGAAAATTCTCTAACCCGACCTACTTGCAGGCCTTGCCGAACGTATCGTAAATCTTCGTCGCGTTCAGCTTCGTCACCGCCTTCACCTGGGCGGCATCCCTATCGCGACCAACGCCCTGGGCGTCAATCGTCAACTGGGCCTTACCCGCCTGCATCACGGCTGTCAAGCGCGACGTGCAGAGGCTCTTGTTGCCGTTCATCTTGTCGACCGTCGACATCTTCACCGAGAGCAGCGGCAATTTGTCCTTGTCGAGCGTCGGGATGCCGGCATCGTTCAAGAACTTGCCCAGCGCGGCACACGCTTCCGTGGGGCCGTCGCAAGCAAGGCGGTACGTGCAGGCGCTCTTCTCGCTGCTGTAACTCACCGTCTGCGTAATGAAATCGGACTTGCGCACATACTTGAATTTCAAATCGGCGTGAACGGTCACTTCGCCGGTCGGCTTTTTCTTTTTCACCTGCGTCAGCGGGAAAATAGCGACACCTTCGGCATTCGTCTTTTCGTGAGCGAGGTCCTTGTTGTCTTGCGTGAGCGCAATCGGGAAGTATTCCACGGGGCCTGCCACATCGGTAATCGTCACAACCAGCGCTTCGCTCGTGAGGTCGGTTTCCATCTTGAGCGCAGCCATGTTGCCAACCACGAATTCCATCAATTTGCCGATGGTTGTCTCGAGCTTGAGTTCCGGCGGAATTTTCTGCAGGCACGAGAGGTTCTCGAGATTCAGGCTGTATTCGTCCGCCTGCTTTTCGAGGTCCGTCATATCGAGCGTCATTTTGCGGTAATCGCCGTTCAAGATGTCGGCACGGATAATCTTGTCCAGCTCCTTCATCTTGTCGTTGATTGCGGCAAGGTCCACGAGAATCTTCGATGCCATCTGGTCGGTATCGACCGTCGCCGTCGAAGTGAACTTGCCATCTTGCTTGGGGCCCGCGGTAAGCTTTGCGCCCTTGATGACAATGTTCGTCGAAACCTTTTTCTTGCTCAGGACTGTTTCCGAGATATTGCCTTCGGCATCCTCGGTTTTAGTCACGGCAAACTCAGACTCCACCTTGGAGCGGAGCTGCTTGGCAAGCCCATCAAGCGCCAACTGGTCGGCATCCTTCTGAGACTTCTTGGAATACGCGGTATAACTCAGCATACCCGCGGATGCGTAAGCGGTAAAGGCAAGGAGCAGAGCGAAGGCGATTCGTTTCATACTACTGGATTTCCAGGATAATCAGTTTCTTGGTGATGTTCTGCTTGCGGACCTTGGCCAAGCCGTTCAAGCCTTCCACGAACACGTCATAAACCATCTGGGCGTCATCGTAGGCATCCGGATCGGCATAAACCAGAAGGTCAAACGTATTGCGGCTCATCGAGATGACCTGCATCTTGTTGAACTTCTTGCGGATTTGCGTAGACACCATGTTCGAGATATTCTCGGCCTGTTCGTCGGTAAATTCACCCGTCAAGTGGGCAACCACCTTGTACTGCACGCCCTTTTCCAAGTCCTTCGCCAAGCGATCGCGGACCTTGTTCTCGAGTTTCACGATAGCTTCCTGCACAGCCCTCTGTACCCAGGCGCGTTGGCTTTCGCCGTCATTCTTGGAACGTACGGATTCGCTCGCCAGCAGATTGGCGGTAGAAGCTTCCGTCGCACTCAAGTCAATCACCAGGTCTTCCAGCTGGATGCTCCCGGCAAAAGTGATGTTGATGTCGGCACCAACGGAAAGGCCCGCCACATACGCAAGGTCCTCGTCGTTACCGGCGATGTCCGACTGCAATTGCACCACTTCATCGAGCTGCGCCTGGCTTTCAAGGCCAATGACGCTGTAATCGCGGCTCGTGAGGTAGGCGTTGATGACTTCCATGGCCGTCTTCGCGAGCGGGTTCTTGCGGATGACTTCGATGTTCGGCGTTTCACCCTTCCCCATCGCAGGCGCCACAAGGACCGTGGGCTGGGATTTGAAAGTCGCATTCGAAACGGCAATGATGGCCGGACCTTCATCGCGCTTTTTCATGGACTGTCTCGGAGTCGGCTTTTCGCCAAATTCCTCATCGGCAGCATCGTAAGCAGCATGGGCACGAGCACGTGCAGGATCGTTATCTACGGGAGGATTCGATGCACACCCAGCCAAAAAGAGGGCGGAAGCAGCAAACACAAGCGATTTC
>CADBLC010000299.1 GCA_902795385.1 Fibrobacter succinogenes
CCGCTCCGCGCCAAGTTCAGGAACCTCGCCCAGCGTAACGGCTACCCCGAACTGCTGAGTTCGTCGTTCGTGACGCCCGAGCTCGAAATTCTGGAACTCACTGCCAAGCTCGACAAGGGCAAAAAGACGGAACGCGACACCGTCCTTATCATCGAAGGCGAAAAATACTCCGTCCTGGACAGCGCCGCCAAGGCCTTCTGGGGTGCGCCCAAGATTCTGGTGAAAGAAGGCGAACTCCTGACCATGACCGACAAGGAAGCGCAGGAACTCGGCTTCTCGAAGGGAACGTTCAAGGACCGTAGCGAATTCGAGACCGCACTTGCCATCGAAAGCCGTAGCGAAGTCGAGACGACCCTCGGCGAAGATATCGCCTCGGCCATCGCGGCTATCGCGGGAATCCTCCTGATTCTCGGTTTCGGCGCGCTCTACATCGAATTCAAGACGCCCGGATTCGGCCTGTTCGGCGTCATCGGCATCATCCTCATCGGCATCGTGTTCCTCGGGCAGTTCGCACCGCAGCTCGACGGCTACATCCCCGCTATCCTGCTCGTCGCAGGCATCGCGCTGTTCCTCGTCGAGATTTTCGTGATGCCCGGAACGTTCCTCTTTGGCGTAGGCGGCATCGCGTGCATGATCTTGGCACTAGCGCTCTCGTTCTCGCCCTCGGAAATTCCCGAATACATTCCCGAATCCGTCGAGACGACCTTTGACGCGACTCCCTGGCTATTCGGGCTGCTCTACATGCTATGCTGTGCGGCCATCGCGCTCGTATTTCCAATTGCGGCAAGCAAGTACCTGATTCCGCTCTTGCCCGAAGGCTGGACGCCCATGCTCAAGACGGACCTCGAGAATGCAGCCTCGCCCACCGAATCCGTGCAAGAAGTCCATGTCGGCGACGTGGGCATCGCGAAGACGTTCCTGCGCCCTGTAGGCCAAGCGAGCTTCACCATGAGCGACGGCTCTACCAAGCTATTCGACGTTCAGACGCACGGCGAGATTATCGAAGCAGGCTCCCCCGTGAAGGTGGAATCCGTGCAGGAAGGCCACATCTGGGTGGGTCTAGACACAAGAGTTTAAAAAATCAAAATAACGGAGATAAACAATGGAAAATCTTCTCATCGTTGGTATTGTCATCGCGGCGATTGCCGTCATCATCCTGCTCGCCTTTATCGGCAAGTTCTTAAGTTCTTCAGCCTCTGGCTCCAGGCCTTGTTCTCCAGGGCGAACGTGAGCATCTTCCAGCTCATCGGTATGCGCCTGCGTAAGGTGCCGCCGCAGGTGATCGTGGAAGCCCGAATCCTCAGCTGCAAGGCCGGCCTCCCCGTCGACACGAACTTGCTCGAAGCGCACTACCTTAGCCGCGGTAACGTGCTCCGCGTGATCCAGGCCCTCATCGCCGCCAACAAGGCGAACATCAAGCTCGACTTCAAGGAAGCCGCCGCCATCGACCTTGCCGGCCGTAACGTGCTCGAAGCCGTGCAGATGTCCGTGAACCCGAAGGTCATCACGACCCCGAAGGTTTCCGCCGTGGCCCTCGACGGTATCCAGTTGCATGCCGTGACCCGTATTACCGTGCGCGCCAGCATCCAGAAGTTGGTCGGTGGTGCCGGCGAAGACACCGTGATTGCCCGTGTGGGTGAAGGCATCGTGTCTTCCATCGGTTCTGCGAAGAGCCACAAGGACGTGCTCGAGAACCCTAACATGATTTCCAAGAAGGTTTTGGCTTCCGGCCTCGATGCCGGTACCGCCTTCGAAATCCTCTCCATCGACATCGCCGACGTGGACGTGGGCCAGAACATCGGCGCCATCCTCGAAACCGACCGTGCCGAAGCCGACAAGAAGATTGCCCAGGCCAAGGCCGAAGAGCGTCGCGCCATGGCATACGCCGCCGAGCAGGAAATGAAGGCTAAGGTCATGGAAATGAAGGCGAAGCTCGTGGAAGCCGAAGCCCAGATCCCGATGGCCATGGCCACCGCTCTCCGCGACGGCAAGCTCGGCGTGATGGACTACTACAACCTGAAGAACATCGAAGCCGACACGCAAATGCGCAAGGAAATTGGCAACGCACCCGAAGCGAAGTAATCGATGGAAGGTTTACTCATACTCATAGGCATCTGGCTCCTGGATGTCATCGTCAAGAAGGTTGCCGCCAACCGTAAAAAGCAGCGGCAGCTTCCGCCGACCGTAAGCCGGCGCGAAGAGATTGAAGACGACCAGGACGAATACGAGGCCGAAGAGCCCCCGCGCGCGCCGCGTTCCCTGCAGGATTTGATCCGGCAGTTCAACGAAGCGCAGCGAGATGCGAGTCAAGGTACGTACGTGCCGCCCGACCCGCCTGTAGAAAGGCATCGCGACCCGAACAAGCCCATCACGCTCCGCGATGTTGCCGAAGTCGTCATCGGTGTCGATGTCGTCAACCTGGAATTCCTGATGGACGAATTCGAGGTCGACGAGAATACGGCCGCCGAGATGCTCATGGCATTGCAGGCGCACCGCATCGTGGGCCGCGACATGGGCGAAGGCGACTGCGACGTACTCGTGCACGACATGGAAGAGCTCGACAACCTGCTCAACCGCGAAAAACGCACCGAAGAAGAAGCCAAGCGCGAACAGGCCCAACAGGACGAACGCGAAGACGCCCGCCGCCAGGAACTCGAGCGCCAGCGCCAGCTGAACGAGCTCGAAGACCGGGCCAAGTCTGCACGCGAAGCGGCTGCCGCAATCTCCGGGATGGACTACGCGAACAGCGACGACGGTACCGCAGTAAAACGCCGCGCACCGCTTGTATCCGCAAAGAGTATCGCCGATGTGCGCAAGGGATTCATCTGGGCGAAAGTCCTGGACGAGCCGCGATTCAAGCGTCGCTGGAGCGCCGCCACAAGATAGTCGTGCAACAGTATTGAAAGCTAGGCCTGCTACGGCGCAAGACGCGTCTTCAGCAGGCCAATTTCATATTCGTCGAATCCGATGTTCACGAAGTAATTGGCGGTCGCTTCCGCCAAATCAACATTCTCGATATCGGAGATATCGACACCAACCTCGGCGTAAACGGAAATCCAGTACGCTACAAAGTTTTTCCGAACACGTTCCAACTGCTCCTTGCGCGGCGGAACATGCTTAGAGCCTTCCACGTTATAATAGTTCGTAAACGTCTTCAGGTAGTCGGCAATGATTTCTTCCAGCGGAGCTCCCATCAGGGCTTCCAGAACAGCACTCACGAATCCCGTGCGGTCCTTGCCTTCCTTGCAGTGCAAAAGGAACGGACCGTCGTTGGTATATAGGTAACGCAAAATGTTCAACAGGTGCGACTTGAACTCGGGCATGGTGTAGTTCGTCGGGAGCGAAGCGTAGACGACATTACGAGTCGAGTAGTATGTATCGGTGAAATCCTCGTACATGCGGGCTTCTTTCCTGTCGTCGGTCATATTGATGAAAGCCTGGATTCCAAGCTTACGGGCAAGGGAATCCACATAGAGATTACGCCCGATGGACGGGTCAATAGGGCTAGAGGCGCGATAAAGCAGGCTATCCCTTATCCCGGAAACGGATATCATGCGGAAATTCGCGAATTCCTCCACAGTCAAGTCGGGATAGTAACGGTACGGGAGGGGGCGCCTTGCTGTAAAGCTCTATAGAAACCTTGAGCGGGAAATTGACTTCACCTTCCAGAAAACGCCAGCGCTGCGTCGCCTCGTCCTTCCTGCGGAAATCGACGTGGACGCCGTACATGTTCTTCGCGAGGATGATGTACGGGAATCCAGGATAGGCCCACAGCAAGTTTTCGCCCGACAAAACCTGGTAATAGTCCGAAACGACCGGGGCGTAAATCGTAGGATGGCCTTCGGGAGTAATGGCGACGTAATCGCCATAGTCGAAGCACTTCAAAAAATCGGCATTATTGAACAGCTCGTTCTGCATTACATACGGCCTCATCGGCGTACAAGGGTCGTACGAGGAGGAATTGCTACAACCTCCCAAAAGAACGAGCCCGGACAATAGTGCGAGAAGCAAGCGCGGCATCACGCCAAATATACAAAAACCAGATTTTTATTTTATATTTAAAAAAAGGGAGGATCCCTTATGAGAATCAAAATTTCCTTAATGGCATTATGGGTTGCAGTATCGACCGTATTCGCCACAGAATCTTTTATAACCTGGAACGGGCTCGACGGATCTTCCCACATACAAACGGGAATCGACAAGGGAGTCTATTCCGGCTACCTGTATTCATACTTCGACGATTTCGATGGCGGAATGTCCATAATAAACTGGGATTACGAGCATTTTGACTGGGACGGCACCGGGGACTACTTCGCGGAGCTTCTCGAGCAATACCACGGAATGAGCGGGACAGCCGTCCTTGACCCAGGGTCGTTGGACTACCTCCCGTTCGTGGGCGTCGGCTTCTGGGTAGCCGGCGTAAAATCCGACAAACACCAGACTCCCCTCCCAGCCGACATCTCCGCCTGGGGCGGCCTTTGCGTCACGTACTCTTCCGAGGCCGACATGAGCCTGGAACTCGTTCCCGAACAAAAACACGTATCGAATATCGCCAAGGAAAGGTATTCCGCAGCCCTCCCGAAAACAGAGGCAGACAAGAAAATAGTCCTCTCGTGGTCCGACTTCAAAGAAGGCGAAGCGGTGTCCCAAAAAACGACGACCGTCCAGTTCATACTCCAGGCGGAACCCGGCAGCTACCATTTCAACATCTGCGCCATCGGCCCGAAAGACGGCGCATGTCCGGATAAATGCGGCGAACCCAATGCCAAACAGGGAATCAATGCAGCCAGCGCAGGGGCCAACGCAAAAGCGCTCCTCGACGGCCGCACGCTCGCCTTTACGGGCGTCAGGTCCGCCACCGCCGAGGTCATGAACAGCCTCGGCCAGATTGTCGCCCGCGGAGCCATCGAAGGAGCGGCCTCGACGATTAACCTCTCAAGCCTCGATGCAGGGACATACCTGGTCCGCGTTGTCGGAAAGTCCGTCGATTTTACGAACAAGATTCTGTTGAAATAAACAAAAATCCCCGCCCAAAGTGATGTGAACCCCGAAAGTTGGACACAACTTTCGGGGTTTTCATGTATAAGAAACACACAAAAAAAGAATGGGCGAAAGCCTTCAAGATGTACCAAGAG
>CADBLC010000300.1 GCA_902795385.1 Fibrobacter succinogenes
TCGGGAGTCTCGTTCTCGTCGAAGTCAAGGCGGTAGAGGCTCTCGGTAAGCTTGGTGGCGTAGTGCAGGTCGGCGGAATCGAGCTCCTGCAAAAAGCGGGGATTCAGGATTTTCTGAATGTTCTCGAGCTTGCGCTTTGTCTCGACTTGTTTTTTGGGCGAGAACTGCGCCAGCGTGTATATCCTGTCGATGTTCGGGATTTTCTTTTTCTTCTGGAGTTCCTGGAAGTTCCTGTACAAGTCGTCGCCTGCGGCCTGGTTCGGCAACATGACGATAATCGGGTCGTAGTGCGGGAATCCCGTCTGCTCGAGCAAGGTGTCGACAGCGCTTGCCTCGTGCACAATTTCGGTCTGCTTGAAATCGTAGAAGAACCGCAAGTCCTTGCCGCCGTAGAAGAACCCGACAAGGCTTATGGCGGAGACGATGGCAATGAAAATCTTGTTCGCCCTGTACGAAAGCAACTTGAACTTGTATTCGCGCTGGAACCGGAACGCATTCACGGTGAAGGGCTTTTTACGCTGGAACAGTTGCAGCAGGGCCGTGGTGAGCAAAATACTGAGTCCCCAGTTGAGGAGGCTTCCGATGGCGCCGAGGACGCCGAGTTCCTGGAGACCGCTCACCGGTACAATATAGAGTGCGAGGAACAGGCCCGACATGATGCATGCGCTCGCCGCCGTAGAAGGACCAATACCGAGAACCGCGCTTTCGATGCTGAGTTGCGGACCGAGGTTGTTGTTGCGCTCGATAAAGTAGCGGTTCAGCACGTGCGTGATGATTTGGCATGCCTGTCCGGGCAAGAATAGCGCGAGCAGCAGCGTGAACAGGTTGATGCGCCCGTAGATGACGCTTGCGAGGGCGAGCGTGTAGAGAATGGGGAGGCTCGCCGGCAGTGCAGAGACGAGAATGAGCTGCGGTTGCCTGTAGAAATGGATGATGAACAGCAGGAGGATGAACAGCGCCGTGATTTTCCCGGCGAACTTGGCTTCGGGGAGAAGCGCCCTTCCCGTGAGCACCGTGTTGTAGACCTTGCCCGTGTAGAAGACTTCGACGTCATTGCGGTTTTCGAGGAAGTCGCTCACCTTGGAGAGCAGGGCCCTAGATGCCGCGAGGTCGGAGAGAGGCTTTTTGGGGTAGATGTCGACCACGTGGATTTTGCCGTCGTCGCTCGCATGGCTACGCAGGAGGATCTTGAGGTACTTTTCCTCCATGTCGTTCAGGTCGAAAATCTTGCCGGAGTCCGCTTCGCTTGCCGCGCTTGAATCCGCGACCTCCGAAACCGATACGCTGGAATCCCGGGTTTCCGGGGTTGTGGCATTGGCGCTCGTGTCGTTCAGGTCTACAAACAGCGGGTTGTTCTTGAGTGTTATTTTGCGCTTGAGTTCGTCGAGCCTCTGGGCGATGGTGTCCAGGTCGTCGGGCTGGATGTAGAGCAGGCTGTGCTTCTTGTAGAAGTCGATGTCGGTTTCGTATTCCAGGAAATGGACCAGGGAGTCGTTCTGCAGGTGGCGGGCGAGGTCGCGCGCCGTGTTGTAGCTGAGCAGGCTGTCGGGAGATTTCAGGACGACCGTGAGGCTACCCAGTCCGCCAAAGGCGTCCTCGATTTCGTGGTAGTCTACGTTGTTGGCTGCGCCCGACGAAATCGTGTCTTGCAGCTGCAACTCCCAGCGCAGATTGCTGACGGGGACAATGCACAAGATGGCGAGAATAATGCTCGCCGCTAAAATGGGCTGCGGGTATAGCGCCAGTTTTTTGACGATTTTCGTTGCAAAGGAAAACATCGAAAACAATATAACATTATATTAAATTGTAAATTAGGTCCCGTAGGCTAGAAATCAATGAAACCGGTCGCAATTTTTTTGCTCGCTCTGTTTTTCTCTTTTTCGGTGGCGAATGCCGAAGAGGTTTCTGCCGATTCTCTGAAAAAAGAGCAGCCTGCGGTTAGCGCGGATTCCAGTGCGGGTTCCAGCGCGGATTCCAGTGCGACGGAAGAATCAGGAATCAACTGGAAGGACTTTCTGGCCTGGCCCTTCATCCATATCCTCCAGCCGGTATTCAACGTGGCGGTCTACCCGGTCGCGCAGCCCATCCACTATGCGGTGGACAACGGCGTCATCGAAAAGTCGGTGGACCTCATCACCTTCGGCGAGCGCCGCAATATCCTTTTGTACCCGGTGATGAACTTGAAGCCGGGAACGGCTACCATGCTCGGCGTGACGTACCGCCACCGTAGTATCGTGCTGCCCAAGGACTACGTGGTGCTGGAATCGCAGTTCTTTGCGAATGGCGACTGGTATGTGTCGGCCCGATACTCGAAGCAGGGAATCGGCGATTTGCCGCTCTATACCGCCTTCCGCTACCAGCAGTATTGGGACCGCGACGGCTTCTTTATCATCCCGGGAACCAAGGACAAGTTCATCCAGCCGGACTCCTCGATAAACCTGAGCTGGCGCTTGGGCTCGCCGTTGGACAAGAACCGTCA
>CADBLC010000301.1 GCA_902795385.1 Fibrobacter succinogenes
GGCCGGAAAGTTCGCGGAAATCGTCTTTTTTATACAAAGTAACACCTGGGGATACCAAGTGGAATACGGACTGCTCCGCAAGGGCATCCAGGCTGAACTCGAAGGAATCCAAGCGGTTACGGTAGCTGTCGTTAGAATTGTCGAACGACACCATGTAAGGCGGGCGCCTGAGCTTGCCCAGCTCCACAAGCGACAAAAGCTCCACCCCTACCCTGTCGTTTGACACCACCCACGCATCCACGGGCGGGATCTCTTTCACCAGCTTTTGCAATATGTGACTAAAATGCTCGTGAGCCCCCTTCTCCTGCATAAAGTCAAAATGGCTCGCATGCGCCGCGTCGGTCGCCTCGAATACCTCGAGCCCCACCTTCTTGAGCCCTTTCAAGCGGTCCCTCGACCACATGCTCATGTGGTACGGCGAAACAAAGGCGACGCGGTCCATTCCCTTCTCCTTCAGGAACCGCCCCACGGAACGCCCCGGGAATTCTCCGAAAGCCAAATTGAAAAAGGCGAAGCGTTTTTCCTTCTTGAGCGCCCGCGGGATATCGTACAGCGGGTGTTCCCACCACACCGCCACCGGGAAGCGCGTACACGAGAGTTCCGCAAAAAGGCGGTTCACGTTGAACACCAGCATCGTCGAGACGACCGCGCCAAAGCACCCGCGGCAACTCTCCATCTCCACGCGGTTGCCGCCCGCATCCAAAAACAGCCCACCCTCCTCGAAATAGCCGAGCGCCCGAACCTTGAGATTGTTGCGGTGAGCCTCGGCATACACCTTCTGCATGAACGTGAGTTCGCGTTCGCCGAGGCAGTTGAAGTCGCCGTTTTGATTGCAACGCATTATCAGGAGGATATCCTTGAATCTCGCCGCCGACATGCGCCGCGCGTTCGCAAACCAGTAACGCCCCCGCCCCTTGCGTTCGAGGATACCCTTGCCCTGCAGCACCTCGAGCGTACGCCTCATCGTTGCCGGAGTCGTCCCGAATTCCGTGCAAAGGTCCTTGATGGAAGGCAGCGGGCTACCTGCCGATATCTTGCCGGATTTCCAGTCCTCGAGCAGCAAGCGCTCCAGGCGGTCGCTTTCGCGTTCATGCACGGAGACGGCCAATTCGGGCTTGCGGCCCCAAAAGTAGCCATTGCCGCGTTCCGCATAAACCTTCCCCAGGGCGACCAGGCTCTTGTATGCCCGAAAAACGGTATACGTGGACGCGCCCGAAGACGAGGCGACATCGCGCACGGAAGGGAGCCTGTCCCCGTCCTTGAACCCCGACGATTCAATCCACTTGCAAAAATCCGCGACAGTCATAGCGAACCTCCTTGATGCCGTCCGCACCTGGCGACAACACCGCTGTATTCAAACACTAGATACACTTTGTAAAAAATATAGATAACTTTTCGGTCGCATGGATTTCTCCGAGCTTATTTTTTCAACGTAAAGCAAAAATTTTTTCCTCCGTAAAAAAACGAGGCCACCATGTTCAAGAAACTCATCTTCTCACTGGGAATCCTGCCTATGACTACTCTAGCATTCCAAATCGGCGCCTGGGTCGGCGGCCCCGGGCAGTACCCGCAGCCCACGCAGCAGAACGTGCAGGCTTTCCAGGATTTGCAGGGCACGCACCTCGACCTCATCAGCTACTTCGCGCTCTTCGACATCAACGACTGGAATGCGACCGAGGAGTACGCAAATGTCGCGAAGAACAACGGCTCCACGCTGGTGGTGACCTGGATGGCAAACGGCTACAACGCCCAAGACCTGGTGGACGGCAAGGCCGACACCTACATCCGCGACTACGCCAAGGGCGTCAAGGGCTACGGCGAAGAAATCTGGCTCAGGCCGCTCCACGAAGCAAACGGCGACTGGTACGACTGGGGCGTAGGGAAATCGGGCGCCGGCAATACCGACGCGAACGTCGCCGAGGCGTTCCGCCACATCGTGAAAATCTTCAAGGAGGAAGGCGTCACGAACGTCAAATGGGTGTGGACCACCAACGCCTCGAATTCAGGAAAGGGTTCAACGCTTACCGGCAATTACCCCGGTGACGATTACGTAGACTACATCTCCATCGACGGCTACAACTGGGGCACGTGCCAGAGCTGGTCCAGCTGGCAGACATTCTCGCAGGTTTTCAAGAAGGCGTACGACGCGCTCGCGAACATCAACAAGCCGCTCTTTATCGCCGAAATTTCGAGTTCCGAGAGAGGCGGCAACAAGGCCGAATGGATTACCGACATGTTCGAGCACTTTGCCACGGACTTCTCGCGCGTTTTCGCGGTGATGTGGTTCAGCCAGAGCAAGGAAGCGAACGAGGGCGACTGGGCGCTCAACACTTCGCAGGCCGCCGTTGACGCATGGAAGGCAGGCATCGCGAAGATGAAGGCAAGTGAGCCCGAATCTTCGAGCAGCCAAGATGTCAGCTCATCTTCGAACAACACCGACATCGTGCCTAACGGGAGGGCCGCCAGCAGTTCCTTTCCCTAACGGGAGGGCCGCCAGCAGTTCCTTTCACCTGCAAGACGGCAAGCTCTACATGCAAACAAGCAAGACCATAAAGGCTAGCGTCGTGCAATTCGACTACCAGGGCCGCATTTTGTGGCAGAGCGCCGTGCAGCACTTTACCCCGGGCGAGCATGCTATCGACGTCCCCGAGGCTGGCGTACGCAGCATCTACAGACTCGTGCCACAGCGGTAGGCGCCACTAGAAATCTGAACATAAAAACTCGGCTTGGTCCAAGGGCCAGGAGGAAACAGAAAAGGCTCGCTTTTGTAAGCGAGCCCTTCCTCTAGGATATTCTGTGCTAATGCAAGAATTAGAAACGGAAGTGGGCGAAAGCCTTGTTGGCTTCGGCCATCTTGTGCGTATCGTTCTTCTTGCGGACAGCGTTGCCTTCACCGTTCTTGGCGGCAACGAGTTCGGCAGCAAGGCGTTCAGCCATGTTGGGTTCGTTGCGGTTACGGGCG
>CADBLC010000302.1 GCA_902795385.1 Fibrobacter succinogenes
TTCTTCACGTAGAGCTTCAGGCCGTGCAGAGCGTCGTTGTGCCAGATGTTGAACGGGGCCTTCGACGGAATGTACACGAGGCTCCAGAATTCCTGGGAACCTTCGGCGTGGCTGTGGCTCCAGGCGGCTGGTTCGTCGGCTTCGTGGCTGATGACGTTGTAGAAATCCTTGTACTGTTCTTCGGTGACTTCCTTTTCGCTCTGGCGCCACAATGCCTGCTTTTCGTTCAGGCGTTCTTCGGGCTTTTCTTCGATTTCGCCCTTGTCGTTCTTGGTGGCTTCCGGGTGGAAGTAGATGCCGTAACTGACAAAGCCGCTGTACTTCTGGACGATGTCCTTGATCTTCCATTCGCTCGCGAAGTCTTCGGCATCTTCGTCGTCCTTCAGGTACAAAGTAATCTTGGTGCCGACCTTGTCGAGCGGGGCTTCAGAAATTTCGAAGTCGCCCGTGCCTTCGGAGGCCCACAGGTAACCCTGCTTCTCGCCGGCCTTGAGACCCACACCGAACTGGCCGATCAAATCGACGCTACCCTTGTCGCCTTCCTTCAAGTTCTTGATGAAGTTCTTGGTGCCGCTGCGGGCGATGGTGCCCAGGCAGTTGATCAAGTCTTCCTTGTTCATGCCGATACCATTATCTTCGACAACGATTCTCTTGCCTTCCTTGTTCACCGAAATGTCGATGCGGAGCTGCGTGCCCTGCGGAAGCAAGTCGGCGTTCGAGAGCGAGAGGAAACGGCGCTTGTCGAGTGCGTCCGCCGCGTTCGAAACGAGCTCGCGGAGGAAGATTTCCTTGTTGCTATAAAGGGAGTTGATCATCAAGTTCAGCATGTCGCGAACTTCGGTCTGGAATTCCATCTTCTCTGTTGCCATTTTTCTGTCCTTTGTCATCCCCGCGAAGGCGGGGATCTCCTTGATGTTTAATTTTCAAGCGGTCTAGGCTGCCAAAATGTTTCAAAATGAAACAAAATCGCAGTCTGACCTTGTTTTCGCAACAGAAGATGCAAGAACCGTGCCAAATAAAACGAAATTTTCTTTTTTTATATTGCTGTTCGCTTATCTGGAAAAAAATATGCGATTTGGAACGCTTTTTATTTTATTGTTCTCGCTCGTGTTGACAGGGTGTTTTGGTTCACCAGGCATTTCCCTTTCTAAGGGGGATTACGATATTGAACCTCCGCCGAGCATTCACGGCGCCATGCGGCATGTCGGGAAAGGCGATACATTGAAAGCCGTAGTGGCAGGTTTTGGAGTAGGCAAAAAAGAATCTTTTTCGGGTAAAATCCATAACGATTCGCAGAAGGCGGGTGCGAATAACAGCACAACACTCCCTGCAATGGATGGGAGAATAACTTATAATTTGCCGCTGTACAGTTATTTTCTGGAATGGCATGAAATTAATGGTACAGCTCAAGACAACGAATGGGGTGCTGGACTTGGATTGTATCCTTATCCCTATGTGGATTTTTTCGGTTCGATAAATACATCCATTTCGGAAGTGGGCGTTTTCGCTTTGTTTAGCACCAGTTTCGAATTGGTGGATTATGAAGGGATTGCTGTCGACGCACCGAGCACCTACAAGGATGCCTGGCAGGGCGATTATGATCCCGAAAACGTTCAGGCAGAAGATAAATATCTAGGACATGGCAACGTTGAAATTGGAGTATTCTTGAATTTCTTTATCAAGAATTTTACGATTTCTTGCGTTCCCTCAATTTACTTTCCATGGCTCTTTTTGGATGATCTTGGAAAATACAATACGACGTTCTTTTATCCGATGCTTATGATCCAAGATATCCAAGTGAACTATAACTTTTCTAAATGGAGTGTAGGCGCGGGTTTTAAGGATATCGTGTCCAACAGTCTTTCTGGTAATTATTGGCAAGTCCATTTGAATGCCGTATATTATCTGTAACACTCAGATAGAGTTGTTTTATTAATAAAAGAAATGCCCGCGCTTAAAGCGCGGGTTGTCCTGTCATTTTTCGTGGATACGCTTTTGTTGAGGTAGGGCTTACTACAGCAAAATCAATCCCAAGATGCCCACGGCCCACACGTACCAGGCGAAGTGCTGGAACTTGCCCTTCTGCAAGAAGGTCATGAGCCACTTGAGGGCGATAATGCCGAAAATGAATGACACCAGCATGCCCACCAAAAGTTCGGGGGTAAAGCTGCCGGCGTCAACACACTTCATGGCCTTTTCCGGGTCGAGGAGTGCTTTTTCCGGAGTCATGCTCTGGCATTTGAACCACTTGATGCAGTCGAGGAGTGCGGCACCGCCCACGGCGGGAATGCTCATGAGGAAGCTGAATTCGCCCGCGTACTTGCGGTTCACGCCCATGAACATCATGGCGCTGATGGTGGAGCCGCTGCGGCTGATACCCGGGATACAGGCGATGCCCTGCACGGTGCCGGTCACGAGGGCGCGCCACCAGTTCATCTTGACGCCTTCGTTATCCGGATGCTTGGCGCCCGTGGGGCCCCACTGCGAAGTGAAAAGCAGAATGCCGGTGAAGAGTTCGGCGACGCACACGGCGCGCGGGTTTTCGAACAGGCCTTCGAGCAAGTCCTTGAATCCGAGGCCGATGAGTGCGGTCGGGATGCTCGCCAAGATGATGTAGCCCGCTTCCTTGAGCTGTTCGGGATTGCGGCGGATGCAGCCCACGATGATGTCGGTAATCTTCTTGTGGAAAACCACGAAGATGGACAGCAAGGTGCCGGCATGGAGCATGATGTCGAAGAACATGCCCGCTTCGTTCATGCCTAAAAGTTCGTGCCCGAGAACGAGGTGCCCGGAGCTGGAAATGGGGAGTGATGGATTCGAACATAGTAGGGTAAATGTAGTATTTAGACGAGAGACGAGAGACGAGAGACGAGAGATGTTTATTTCTTTTTTCATTGCGCGAAGCGCCATTATTCCTCTTTCGTCTTTCGTCTGTAGGACCGAAGGTCCGTTCTTTCGTCTAATATTACTATCTTCAAAGCATGTCTCGCAAATTCCTTCTCTGCTTTCACGATTTCAGCGTCTGGAATTACCGGAAGGTGACTCCGATTCTCGAAGAACTCCGTGACCTGGCCGGTGC
>CADBLC010000303.1 GCA_902795385.1 Fibrobacter succinogenes
TACTTTGTGCTGATGGTCTCGTATGCGCACGCGAAAAGCGACAAGGCGAAGCGTGCCGCTTTCGAGGAACGCTGTGCGCTCGCGAAGGCGCACAAGATGCGCGTGCTGGGCAACGATGAGTTTGACTACTTTAAGTCGTGGAAGAATCCGGTGTTGCGCGAGCTTGCCCCGCACATGCCGGGCGCCAAGCCTCTCGAGATGGCGCGCGCCTGCAGCCCGTCGATTACCGCGGCCGAGGTGACCGAGACTCTGGACTTCCTGGTAAAACTGAAACTCCTGAAGAGGGACAGGGGCGGAAACTACCACCAGACGGACAAGACGATTACGATGGGCGACATGGACGTAGTGCCCGTGGCGGCGCGCGAACTGCAACGCCAGATGGGCGAATTCGCGATCAAGGCCATTGACCTGCCGCTTTCCGAACGTACCATGTCCGGATTCGTGCTCGGCCTTACGGAACGCTCGTACGAACGCATCCGCAAGGAGATGGCGGATTTTTACCGCCGCGTCGTGGCGATTGCGACCGAAGACGACGAGACGGAGCGCGTGTATCGCATGAACATGCAACTGTTCCCGCTGAGCAAGCGGATTGAAACCAAAAAAGATTTGAAAAATAAAAAGGGATAAAGAAATGAAGGGAGCGATGAACAAGATTCTTGGGGCTGCAGCGATGGCTGCTTTTGTGGCGGCGTGTTCCAGTTCTGACGACAAGGATGTCGCGGGCGGTGCTTCGGGGGACATGGGCATTGTCGCGAGCGCCATTACGGGTGATGCGCAGAAGGGCCCGTTCGTGAAGGGTTCTGCGGTGACGGTGCAGGGAATCGACTGCAAGACGTTGCAATTGACGGATGAACGTTTTGAAGGCGAGGTCAATAGCGACAAGGGCGATTTTGCCGTCAAGGATGTTTCGTTCAAGTCTACGTGCGCGTTGTTCGAGGTGACTGGCCTGTACCGCAGCGAAATTACCGGCAAGACGTCTTCGAAGGAGTTGACGCTGCGCGCGCTGACCGACTTGAAGGACCGCGAGAGCGTGAACATCAATATCCTCACGAACCTGGAATACGAACGCCTGGTGCACCTCGTGACGAAAAGGGGAAGACGTTCGCGGAAGCGAAGGCGCAGGCCGAGCAGGAAGTGCTCGCGGCGTTCGACATCGCGGGAAGTTTCGAGGAATTCGAAAACCTGAATATCTTCGAATCGGGCGACGGGAACGCGGCCCTGCTTGCCGTGAGCGTGATGATGCAGGCCAAGACGGATGATGCGGGGCTTGCAAAGCGCATCGAGAAGTTCGAAGACTCGTTCGCGGAAACCGGCATGTGGAAGGATTCTGCCGCGAAGGCTACGATTGAAGCGTGGCAGGTGGCCGCTACGGCCGACGGCACGCTTGATTCCATCCGCAAGAACATCGAGACCTGGGACATCGGGGATACCGTTGCCGCGTTCGAAAAGTACATCGAAGCCTACGCGGACGGCGACAGCATTGTCTTGAGCAGCAGTTCTAAAGCAAAATCAAGCAGTAGTAGTGAAGGGGCCAGCAGCAGTTCTTCTGGCGTCACACCGAAGTCGAGCGGTAGCAGTGAAAACGGCGATGCCGGCACATCGGCCGGCATGACATCCAGCAGTTCTTCCCAAGACACGACATACAATGCTGAAAAGAATACATTGACAGACACCCGTGACGGACAAGTTTACAAGACGGTGGCTATTGGCAATCAAGTTTGGATGGCCGAGAATCTGAACTACAAGACAGATGACAGCCGTTGTTACAAAGATTCAGCTGAAAATTGTGCAAAGTATGGGCGGCTGTATGTGTGGTCTGAAGCAATGAAGGTGTGTCCTGAGGGGTGGCATTTGCCGGATACGACAGAGTGGTATGCTTTGTTGTACGGGACAATTGGTGATATTGCTGTGGTGGGAATTGATGAAGTGGGCCGAAATATTAGGTCGAAAAGTGGCTGGTTAGATCAAGGAACAGGTGGTGGTGATGCGACTGATGCCTTGGGCTTTTCGGTTCTGCCAGGCGGAAGTGGTGATTCCAGTAGCTATAATGGTATGGGCTATAATGCTAACTTTTGGAGTGCTCTTTCGTATAGCAATTGGGAAAGTTTTTCTGTTTACATTGACTACAGCAATAGAGTTTCCTTCATGATAGACGATATGGGATTCTTTGAGTCGGTCCGTTGCGTCAAGGGGGATCCTTCGACTGCTCCGGTAAGACCTTCTTCAAGTTCTAGCGTGACAAGCGTGTCCAGCAGTTCTGCTGAAGTGCAGCCGAACTCTAGCGAAACTGAGTCAAGTTCCAGTAGTGGCGACGACAAGATGAATTGCTCGGCGCTTTTGGAAGGCGAAACGGACTGGAACTGGAATGTGCCGAAGGAATGTCGTTTTAATCCTGATATTGACTATGGCACCATGATCGATACCCGAGACAACAAACAGTACAAGACGGTGAAAATTGGCGACCAGGTATGGATGGCAGAGAACTTGAACTTTGACCCTGGTCAGGGTGGTTCTGGCGATACAAAATACGATTGGTCTTGGTGCCACAACAATAAAGCAGAACACTGTGATGTGGCTGGTCGTTTTTATACGTGGGCTGCGGCCATCGACTCGGTGAAACTTGCTACCGATGCGGACAAGACGATGGACTGCGGCTATGGCAAGGAATGTGGCCTCGATTCGGCGGGCTCAGCGACCTTAATTCAGGGAATCTGTCCCGATGGCTGGCACTTGCCAAATAACGGTGAATGGAATTCCCTGTTCACGGCTGTAGGCGGGTCAGGGAAGGCTGGCACACTTCTCAAGTCCCAGACCGGTTGGTATGGTAATGGCAACGGTACGGACGCTTTCGGGTTCACCGCGTTGTCCGTCGGCCGCAGTTACAGCTATGCCAGCTTCGACTTCGATGGTCTCTATGCTTATTTTTGGAGTGCTACTGAGAACGATAGCAGCTACGCCTACGGCATGTACTTGTACTATCGCGGCGACGACGTGGGTGCAGGCCTGTTCGACAGCTATAAGAACTACGGTTTTTCCGTCCGCTGCGTGAAGGACTAGCAAAATTTTGTTAGGAGGAGAAAAGGCCCCGCCAGGAATGGCGGGGTTTCCTGTATTCCTGGAATACGGGTTTTGTATTCTAAATAGCTAAAATTTGCAAAAATTCTACAAAAATGGTAAAAACTGCATAAAAATGGCGATTTTGTGTTCTAAAACGCTAAAAACAGCCTATATTTGTGTACATGAAGGAAATCGTTGAATACACAGATTACCGCAAGTTCATCCAGGATTACTACGATGAACGCAAGCGTTGCTCGGCATTCACGTGGCGCGACTTCGCCCGCGATGCCGGGTTTTCGTCGGCGGTGTACTTGAAGTATGTTTGTGAGGGAAAGAAGAACCTGAGCGTAAACGCCGCGGGTTCCGTTGCCGCCGCGATGCTTTGTCTTGATGGTCTCGTATGCACATGCCAAAAGCGACAAGGCGAAACGTGCCGCGTTCGAGGAACGTTGCGCGCTGGCGCATGCCCACAAGGTGCGCGTGCTCGGGAACGAGGAATTCGATTATTTTAAGTCTTGGAGGAACCCGGTGCTGCGCGAGCTTGCCCCGCACATGCCCGGTGCAAGGCCCCTCGAGATGGCGAGGGCTTGCAAACCCGCAATCACGGCAGCCGAAGTGTCAGAAACGCTCGACTTCCTGGTGCGAGCGAAGCTCCTGAAGAAGGACAGGAGCGGGAATTACCGCCAGACGGACAAGTCCGTTTCGATGGGCTCCGTGGATGCGGTCCCCGTGGCGGCCCGCGACATGCAGCGACAAATGGGGGAGTTTGCGGTGAAGGCCTTGGACCTGCCGCTTTCGGAACGCGACATGTCGGGGCTGACCATGGGGCTTACGCGCCGTGCGTATGACCG
>CADBLC010000304.1 GCA_902795385.1 Fibrobacter succinogenes
CTCGGACTCAGGAAAAAACTGGCGCTCGAGGCGCACCGCCTTTACCGCCATAACGAAATCAAGGCCCATCCGCTAACGTATTTCTTCTGGGAATGCACGTTGCGCTGCAACCTGCATTGCCAGCACTGCGGTAGCGACTGCGTTGCCGACGCCATTCCGGACATGCCCCGCGAAGACTTCATGAAGGTACTCGACGGGCTCGCCCCGCATATCGACCCCAGGAACTTTGCCGTGGTGATTACCGGCGGCGAACCCTTGATGCGCGCCGACCTCGCCGAATGCGGCCAGGAAATCAAGAAGCGCGGTTACGCCTGGGGCATGGTCACGAACGGACTCGCGCTTACGCCCGAACGCTTTACAAAGCTCATGAACGCAGGGCTGCGCTCGCTTACCATCAGCCTGGACGGCCTTGAAGAAAACCACAACCTTTTCCGCGGCAACCCGCACAGCTTTGAACGCGCCGTGCGCGCCATCCACATGGCGGCAAGCGTCGATGAACTCACCTTCGACGTGATGACGTGCGTGAACAAGAAGAACTTAAGCGAACTCCCCCGCATCCACAACCTGCTCGTGAACCTCGGCGTGAAGCGCTGGAGAGTCTCGAACGTGTTCCCGAAGGGCCGCGCCAAGGACAACCCGCTGTTCATGCTTACGAACGACGAATTCCGCCAGGTGTTCGAGTTCATCCGCGAAGCGAAAAAGCAGGGCCAGATCAACGTGAACTACGACTGCGAAGGATTCCTCGGCAGCTACGAGAAGGTCGTCCGCGACCAACCGTTCTTCTGCTGGGCAGGCATCAACATCGCGTCGGTGCTTTGCGACGGAAGCATCTCGGCATGCCCGAGCCTGCGCGGCGACTACATCCAGGGCAACATCTACAAGGATGACCTGTGGGACGTGTGGCAGAACCGCTACCAGGTGATGCGCGACCGCAGCTGGGCGCGTATTGGCGAATGCAGGGACTGCAAGTACTGGCGTTACTGCGAAGGCTCGAGCCTGCATTTACGCGACGAGAAGACTAAAGAAATCGCATACTGCCATGTGAAGCGTCTTGAAGACGCCGGCGTGTAAGCCTACTTTTTCACCCAAAGATTCGGGTGCCAATACTCGCCACCATTCACCAGATTGACAATGGAAGAGTCCCGCATATTCACGAGGACTATCTGGCCGTGAGTCCGGTCGCCAACCTGTAGGGTGCCGACCACATAATCTTCAAAGCCCACCCATTCCGTATGGTCGTACGCAGACGTGTCCGGCGAAGGCACCGCGGCAATCAGAGTCCCGTATTCGTCAACCACCAGAATGCGATGATGAGGCCTGTAATTTTCACCGGCAAACTCGATACCCTGCGTACCGCTCATATCCAGGAATAGCGTTCTCTTCGTTCCGTCCTTCGACAAGGAGGCGTTGCAGGTCTGGTCCCTGTCGTACCAGATAGAATCCAGGGTGCTCTCCACATTGCCATCCTTTCCATAGACAACATGGCGCCCCATGAGCAGCGCAGCTCCGTTGACCATAAAGGTCAGGTCTTCCGACACACCCCCGTTGAAGGTGCCGCTGGCAATCTTTTTAGTTTTCCCGAAAGCGCCCCCCATAAAAGGCACCATCCAAGTACCCTTGGTTTTCCAGATTTCGTAGCGTCTCTGGACTTCGGAATCGTCGCCTTCAATATTTTTTGACGGAAGGACACGCGTATCGTCTACATAGACAATGACGGTATCCCCGTTGGGCAATACTCTCCAGCGCGGGATAGCGGCACTTGCGGCATCCAGCTTTTTAGGGCGCCCTGTACCGCCAATCCTCTTGACATACAGCTCGGAAGCAGCTCCGGAATTTTCGTAGGATGTGGAAAAAGCGACCCATTGCCCGTCGGGAGAGACTTCCGGATGGTAGCAGTCCAGCCCCATGTTCAAATCGACTAATTCAGAATCTACAAGCGTAAATCCCGAATCGGCAATACTTCCCATGAAGGGAATGTATTTCAGGTGGCCCGTATCGTCATCCCTGAAAAAGAGGTATCCGTCGGGAACTTCGCCCAAAACGATTTCCTCTTCTTCGATTTCTTCATCCGAAGAACTGTCCGTTTCGGAACCGCATGCAAAAAACACCAGTGACAAAAGAGCCACCGATGCCAAGCGGGATGTCTTCCAAAAAAGTTGCATAGGATTATGACTAAACGATAGGAGACGCGGTTACTTTTAATTTAGCATTTTACGGTGTTTTGAAGTAAAAATGCACTTTTCTACGGGCTAACTCCTGTTTTTTATACAGATTTACTTGACATCGGCACAAAAATGGTATATATTTGTGCAGTAAACAAATGTTTATTACCTTTCGAGGTCCTGATGATTGAACGTATTCGCGGTATTCTCGTAGAAAAGTCCCCCACTTTCGTGGTGGTAGACGTGAACGGCGTAGGCTACGGCGTGAACATTTCCGCCTATACGGCG
>CADBLC010000305.1 GCA_902795385.1 Fibrobacter succinogenes
AGGATAATCGGGAGGGCCATCGCCGCCGTGGGCGAAAGGCGCTTGACCGCGAGCGCCGTTGCAAGAGACGCGCCTACCGTATTGGCAACCGTATTCACCACGAGCACCGAGGCTATGTAGCGGTCGATGTTTTCCTTCACGTGCATCAGGTAGCGCGCCGTGAACTTTTTCTGCTTGCGCAGGTACTCGACCGTAGACGGCGGGACGCTATAGAAAGAAGCCTCCGTCACGGAGCAGAACGCCGATATGGCTAGGCACGCAAGGACTGTCAAGACGATAGGTAACATGTGGGATATGAGGGGTTAGTAGGTTTCTCCTAGAAATTCGGGGGCAATTGCCCAGAAGCGCGTCTGCTCGAAGTCGACCACATAGTCGACAAGCGCCTGCGGGCTCGGCACCAGGAATTCTGAGCCAGTATTGATCTGTACGAGTTCGATGTCGGTCGAATCGCCGATTCCCGCCATCTTGCGTACCGCAGCGAGCGCATCGTCAAGGCCACCGATTTCGTGAACGAGCCCCGCTTCGCGCGCCTTGTAGCCGACCATCACGCGGCCACCGCCGTAAGCGGTATCGACTGTCGCCTGCGGGATTCCCGTCGCCTTCGAGACGATTCCCGTAAAGCGTTCATAAAAGTCATCCATGTATTCCTGCAGGGCGCCCTTTTCCTCGTCCGTCCACGGACGCGTGAAGGATTCAGCATCCGAATGACCGTGCGTCTTTACCGCTTCGGACCTGAGGCCCACCTTCTGCATAAGGCCGCTCAAATCGACCTTGCCGCCATAAATACCGATACTACCAACGATGGAGTAGGATTCCGAGAAGATGGAGTCCGCACCGCAGGCGATGTAGTAGGCGCCCGAAGCACCCATGCTACCGATGCTCGCCACCACGGGGATTCCCTGTTCGCTCACATTCCTGAGCGCATGCCAAATCTTGTCGGAGGCGATGGCGCTACCGCCCGGCGAAGAAATGCGCACCACCAGCGCCTGAGCGCTGGACGCGGCCAGTTTGCGCAGGCATTCGGTCACGGAACGTTCCATGCCGTTGTCAATCGTACCATCGATGTTGAGGAGCGCGACCTCGGCACGGTGCGCCCAGCTCTCGTCGAACATCCTGCGTTCGGCCGGCGTCCAAGTACGGAACTTAGCCTGCGGCACATCGAGGTCAAAGAACGTCTTGAGCGCATAGGAAGGCACCTGGTCAATGTACAATGCCGTATCGACCAACCCCGCACGGACAGCATGCTTGGCAGAGACCAGCGGGACATCGGCCAGGGAATCCAGCTGCGCCATACGCTTCTCGACACCCTGGACAGCGCCGTCGCGGTTCATGGAGACGGTAGTATTCACGACCTTCCACAAATCCTTGTAAAGAGTCTCGATGTTCGTCCGTGCCTCCACGGACATGGAGTCGGCCACGTAGGGCTCGACGGCAGACTTGTAGGCGCCATGGCGCAAGAATTCCACCTTCACGCCGAGCTTATCCAAAAGGCCCTTATAGAACAGCGAAGCGCCACCGACACCGCGCCAAGCGAAATGGGCGGACGGCTCGATAACAATGCGGTCGGCAGCCGACGCGGCAAAGAGAACCGACGGGCGCACGTCATCCAAGTACGCGACAACCTTGCCGCCGCGTGCCTTGTGCCTGCGGATGAGCCGAGCAATTTCGCCGGAGATGCCCAGGTTTCCCTTGTATCCGGAAAAGTCTAGAATCACAAGACCGCAAGCAGGGTCGTTCAGCAGGTGTTCGAAGAGGTTACGCACCTTCAAGATGCCGATGGAGTTCTGGCGGAAAAACGCGAACCGGTCCTCGACTTCCGAGACTTCCATATCGAGCGGGACTCGCACAATCTGCGCCGAGAGGGAAGCATGGGGATTGCGTGAACGGTGGAAGCCCCACGAACCGCCCTTGGGCAGGTAATCGTCGAACACCTTCACAGACATATCGGTATAGCCGCCGAACGACGTAGACAAAGTAAGCGTATACTCGTCATCGTCGCCATACACAGGCATCTTGAAACCTACGCGGAAGTTGTACAGTTCAAGTTCCAGAAGAATCCGGTGCTCTTCCCAGTTTTCCAAGTCGTAGCTCACGCCCAGATTACGCCCGAGGCGAACCGTCGCGCCCAAATTGTGCACACGCTCCATGGACTGCGGACCCACATAGAGCAAGTTGTCGCAGGAATATCCCAACGAAAGGGTAGTGAACGGGCGAATCATCGCGCCCATGGAATACATCCACTCCGTACCCCTAAACGCCGAACTGCGGAACGCCGTAAAGCGGCTTCCCAAGAAAAAGTAACGGTTAAGCAGGTCCTGCGAATGCGTCAAGTGCCAGCGAGACTCGTCAAAACCGTCGTCGTTCTGGATATTCTCAAAAGAAGCTCCCCAATGGTCTAGATTGCCGCCCACACGGACCGTAGAAAGCCCGTCATCGTACTCGTAGGC
>CADBLC010000306.1 GCA_902795385.1 Fibrobacter succinogenes
CGAAACATTGTCCTTGATGTTGTGGGTCAGCTTGACCGTGATGGTGCCGCTGCCGCTGGCTTCAACCTTGGCGGCCTTGCGTTCCTTGATGTACATGGCAACGTGACCCATCGGGGCTACCCAGATGTCCTTGTCGTTTTGCTGTGCCCACTTGAGGCCATCTTCAATGGAGCCGATCGGCGTGGGCGAGTAGGTGGCAGATCCGTTGTTCTTGCCCTCGAAACCGTGGGTGAGGAACGAAATCCAGCCGCCCTGCTGTACGGCCTTCTGCATGTTGCCCTTGAAGTCGTTCGTGCCGGTGGAACCCGTCATGATGGCGGAAGCCATTGCCCAGTCGCTAGGACCGTCCTTGCCCATCATGTCGGGCTGGCTCTGCCAGGAACCGTTGCAGATACGGCCAATGACGTAGTTCTGCAGCACGGCGCTCTTGTTCGGCACATTGCAGTTCGGATAGGCGACCGTGATGACGCCGTACTTCTGCTGGATCTTGCCTGCGATAGCCTGCTTCGAAGAAGCTTCTTCACCGCTCATGTTCTGACCGTGGGTGTTGCTGTGGCTTGCGATTTCATGACCGTTCTTGGCCATGTTGCCGAAACCGCTCCAGTCGGGGTTCCAGTTCACCACCACGTTGAATGTGGCTTTGTAGCCGTACTTGTCGAACAGTGGGCCGCCGTCGCTCACGTGGCTCGGAGCGCCATCGTCAAACGTGAAAGACGCTGCGCCCTTGCGGAAACCGGACCAGGTGCCGATTTCGGCAGTCTGAGCAAACGCGGAACCCGCTACGAATAGTCCTACCGCGGATGCGGCAAAAATCATTTTTTTCATAAGAATGCTCTCCATAAACATGTTTATGCCTTTAAATTATGTTTTTGTGGGATTTATTGCTTATGCGCCAAAGCGTTTCCGTTGTATAGGTTTGCAACGGAAAGATGTTGTTTTTAGCTCAAAAAAGGCTATTTTGGCCACTGTTGTTAAATTTTTACAGCATTCCCGTACGCCAAGGCGGTTCCGGCTCGGAGGCCGGAATGACGGACCCGCCATCTAGAATTCTATCATTGTCTACATGCTTTTCGACGAGATTGTGAACGACGCGTACGGGGAACGCGAATACCCGGCGCTATTGGCCCTGGCCCGCGAGTGGGCGCAGGTGCGGCCTTTCGATGGCCTGCGGGTACTGGCGGCGACGCCGGTGTTCCGGAATACGCTGTTGCAGTACCGCGCTCTCCTGGCGGGCGGTGCGGATCTCGTCGTTGGGGTTGCGGGTTCGGATGTCGGCGATGGCCCGAGTTCGGGCGCCGAGATGCCTTGCGACCCCGGTATCGTGGAAGTGTTGCGCGGGAACGGAATCCCCGTAATCGGGTTGCAGGAGGCTCTCGCCTTGGAGACGGCTGGTCGCGGGTTCGACCTGGTGCTGGATTGCGCGGGGCAGTTTTCGGCTTGCCATCCGCGGTTCGGGTTCGTGGAACTCACGCGGAGCGGCGTGCAGTTTTACGAGAATTGCGAGCATCCCGTGTACGTGGCCGACAGCGGGATCGTGAAGCGTATCGAGACTTGCCTCGGGACGGGCGAGGGCTACGTGCGTGCGCTTGCCCAGCTCGGGTACGATTTTTGCGCTGGCGGTGCGGACCGTGACGGTGCCGGAAAAAAATTTGTGGTGTTCGGGAGCGGAAAAGTGGGGCAGGGCATCGTGTTGCAGCTGTTGCGCTCCGGCGCAAACGTGCAGGTGGTTACAGACTGCTCGCGCGGTTCCAACGCGTTCCTCGATGCGAACGGCGTGCCGGTCACGGATTGCAATGATTCGGCGACAGGCGTGAAGGGAGCGCTCGACCGCCCGCAAATCGTGGAAGCCTTGCTCGCCTCGGGCGCCGTGCTTGCCAACATGGGCGTGGAAGACGAATACGGGCCAAGCATTCCGGCAACCCGCGTGCTCGCCGAAAAGAAACCGCTGAACTTTATCCTCGAAGAACCGACTCACCTCAAGTACATCGACGCGTCGCTTGCGCTACATGCAGCGCTCGGTGAATTGCTGCTGCAAGAGGCCGCGGGCGTCTCGAGTCAGGAATCCGCTTCCGCCGCAAATAAAAAGGCGGGCCCGCTAGACCCGCCAAGTGAATTGGAACAGCGCATCCTCTCGATGACCATGCAAGACGGCCTCATCGGCACAGAAATCGCCGAGATGATGGGCTGGTAGGATTTTCTCCCTAATCGCCGGTAAATACCGGGCGGACTGCGAAACCGTATCTAATCGCCCCGCCATTAGTATTAAAGTTTGATGGTACAAAAGAATTTCCGGCTCTATCAAGCCTATAGCCATGAGAATTGTTGACAAAGCCTGTTTCGTTATAGTAGCCCGCTTTAGGGAGGGCGATTTCGGTCTTGTGGATAGGGTCGATATGGTTATAGCAAACGGTGTGGTGGTCGATAATTGTCTCTGTAGTGGCTCCTCCAAAGTATCGGTAGCGGTATAAGTGCCATATTTCGTCATATCTCGGTAATCTCCATTTCCCGCCCAGCTTGGCCCGGGCGATGTCGTAGGCATCGTTGCCAGCTATATCGCTACTATTGATTATCTCCTCCAAGTAGAAGTATCCGCTTGTGTCCCCATGGACGAACAGGTCCAAGGTATCGGCTTCGATATCGTAGTACATTTCGTTGTGGTACTTGACGCGTGCTCCCTTCGAAATTATTCCGGGGGACGCAGGGACTACGCCTTCGTAGTTGCCTTCGCCTTTCTTGATTAAAAGCAGGTTGGCCTTGGCAAAATAGATTGGTTTTACGCTGACAATATTGGTGTCGCTGTCATAGGTGGTATCATTTGCCCCTATGTAGACGCCCTCGATTCCTTTTTCGGTGGCGGTCAGGGGGTAGAGGACTTTGTTCAGGCAAACCTTTTGTAGGGTGTCGTAGGCAGTACCGCCACATTCCACCTTGATGGTGCTCCCGTCACAGGTCGCGACTTCCGGGTCGTATTTGGAACCGTCGCAGAGTTTATAGATGGCGCTGTTTCCGGTAAACCGGTTCCTGAAGCAGAAGGCGGTATCGGTTGTGTATTTTTTGGAATTGCAAGTTAGGGTGTCTGGTGGAGGAACCATCAATACCGAGGAAGAATGGTTTTCTTCGGAACTGGATGAAGATGATTCTTCTTTGACGGAAGAACTTTCCGGCTTTGCGGAAGACGAGGAATTTCCCGGTTTTACGGATGAGGAAGAAACCTCCGACTTTATGGAAGAAGAACTCTTTTCAGAGGATTCCTTTTGACTTGACGAGGAATTTTTTTCATCCTTGCCGCTCGAGATGTTTTCATTTTTGGCGGACGAAGAGGCGTCTTCCTTGCCGCTTGAAACTTTTTCTTCTTTGGTGGACGAGGAACTATCGTCCTTGTCGTTTGTTGCCGTCCATACGAAGCGCGTGGAATCCCCGCAGGTGATTTTCACTCCGGCGCTCCCGGAGGCATTGACGGTGTCCTTCACGTGGCAAGTTCCCTGTTCGGTCTCCTCGTCGTGAATGGTGTCGACGGAATCCCCGTTGCAAATGATGTCGAAGCCTTCGTCGGCTTCCTTTACGGTGCAGCCGGAATCAACTTGGGCCGAATCTTTTGGGGGAGCGATTTCGGCGGTGTTGGGCGAGTCGTTTTTCGACGCGCTTGTGGAGGAATCGTCACCGCAGGCGACGAAAAAGAACAGGGCGCAGGTCCCAGCCAAGAGAGCGAATTTTTTCATGTGGCGGTCTCCTTAGAGGATTATTCGTTGTAAAAATAAATCAACAAGGGGCGGGAGTCAAGAAAAAAGAATGGTAACCAAAATTTTCTGGAACATTTTCCACCATTTTCCCGTTTTAAGAGTGTAGGGACTCCTGTTTTGGGATGTCCTAAAAAAGGGAAATGGTAATGCTTTTTATCATATTGACAATTTGTAGCCGATTGGCTACATTTAGTGGGAGGTAAAAAATGCGAAAGGATGATGCAGAAATATCGGATTGGGATGTTGCCGATTATCTAAGAACGGAAATAGAGGTTCGCTACTTCTTGGAAGAAATCCTGAATGCCAACGACCCTAAGCTGTTGCAGATGGCGCTTGGCGATGTGGCGCGCTCGGCCGG
>CADBLC010000307.1:0-2394 GCA_902795385.1 Fibrobacter succinogenes
GTCGAAGAGGACAGTCCTGCAGAACGTCATGCTGACGAAAGTCAGCATCGGATGTCCCCACTAGAAAAGAACGTCCCTAACGGAAATATGTTTGCTTCGAGTGGCATTTCGCACGCTCATACAGACCGCTCGTTCGTTGGCTTGTTAAGAACCTCCGGTTTCTCGCTCGCTCTCCCCAACACGGCACGCTTGCGCAGTGCCGCTTTTGGCTCACGACGATCACTTCGTTGAAGTGTTTGCTTTGCGAAACGCCTCCTCTCCGCAAAGAAACACAAGAGGGGCTCTGGTATGTAATGTTACTGCTAGGTACGTGTGAAGAGCGGTTACTGCTCAGCCCTCTGTGAGCCATAAGCGCCTCGTATTAACGAGGCGTGATGGCGAGAGTGAGCGCATACCAGAGTATATTAACCAGAGTGTAGCGCGAACGGTCTCAATCAGACTGTTAGTCCCATCGGGCTTCGCGAACCTCGGTTTTTCTTTTGAACCGCCAGGACCGTCTTGATGCGGGACTAATAATCCTTTACGCAGCGGACGGACAGACCGTCATATTTGGGGTACGCTCCAGTCGTCATTCCATGTTCAACATAGCCATCTGCTAAAATTACTGCACCACCCAAAAGCGGCTGTTTATCATGGGGAACCCAGAAAAGTCCCCTATGGAGTTTGGCATTCATAATGAAATCATAATGAAAACTATCTTCCTCGTAAAAAGCCCCACCACCATAAAGGGCCGAGAAACCATGGTAATTACTTCCTTCACTTATCTTGGAAAGCAATCGGTATCCGCTATCAAATTCCCCTTTCAAGGAAAAATACTCCGTACGATTCATCACGTGCCATCCATCGGGGCACACGCCTTGATGAATCAAGTCATCCCATTCCGCATCATACGCGACGCCTGGGTACAGGGAATCCGGGCAAGCAGGGGTCGTGCCCGTCAGTACGCTGTCACAGGCCTTCGGGAGGCCCATCGCCTCGCTCCAGCTGTACAGCCCACCGAAACCGTTATCGCAATACCACGGATCGTCATCGTAACAGAACTTTTCAACGTGGGAGTCGTCAAATTCCAAAGATCCCAACTTGACCTGCGTTCCGTAATTCAGGTTCTGCGCAAAAGCCTCAAATTCCTGCAGACTAACCCATCCTGGAGCAACCACGATAGTCTTGTACGTTTGCCCGTCACGCGGGTCCTTGAACTCTCCATAGGACTTTGTGCTGTTGTAAAGGCTGTCCATGTCGAAATAGCTGCTGGTAGGCACGGACGAGGAACTGGAACGGACATACGGAACAAAGATGCCGTCTTTACAGATATACATCAAATCTTCCCCTGTCTCCCGATCCTTAGTGTGCATAATCGAGCCCTCACTTGAGCAAGGTTGGACCCAAACAGAACTTGACGACGTCCCCGAGCTGCTCGACTTTACAGAAGAGCTGCTCTTGGAATCTGTCGAAGAGTTTGATTTTGCAGAAGAAGAACTGTTCTTCGACGAAGATTGGGCGCTGCTACTGCTGGAGGAAGGACTGGATGGATCCCCTCCGCTGCGCTCCGAGGATGACTCGGCAATGGAACTGCTCGTCTCCTTCTCCGGACTCACGAAACTGCTGCTGTCATCATCGCCACAGGCGACGAACAAAAAAGCCAATGCAAGCGTCAAAACATAAACCAAATGCTTCATAAAGCCCCCAAAACATTTTTTCATAAAAAATCTAGCTAAATATATTCCGCTTCATCCGTAATTTAAATTTACTAACAACATCCCCAAATCGTTTTTGTATCTTTGCACTTATGAATTTTTCCGCGTCCAAGAACTGTCTTCATAATGCCTGTGCCCCGCTATCCGCACTGTTTTTCGCCTTGTCGCTAGTTTCCTGTGCCGGCAACGGGCAACCCCTGACCGAGTCCGACCCACAGCAGAGCGCAGACGAAGGCGGCTATACCGAAAGCTATTTTGACGACAGCGAAAGCACTGGCACCCAGGCCCCCAAAAAGAGCGCAAGGAAAAACTCCGACGGATACGACTCTGACGGATTCAGCTTCAAGCTCCCGGGAGGTGACTGGGCGATAGTCGGCGAAGACGGCGTCCACGAGAGCGGCGTCCCCTACGAATTCTACAACGCGAGCACAGGCCGCCGCGCCGTGCTCGTGGAAATCGAGCTCCCGAAGGGCGAGCCCCTGAAGCTCATGGACCGCGCCCAGATGGAAATGCAGACGTACGAGGCGAGCGGCAAGAAGGCGACCCTCGCCGAGACTTACCCGGAAGCGGCTTTCGGGGTCACGGGGGCGTTCTTTGATGTGGCTGGCAAGCGCTACGAAACGCCCTACGAGGCCGTGGGCCTCGTCACCGGCGCCGGAAACCGCATTTACTCGCTCAGCCTGTCGGCGACGGACGTGAC
>CADBLC010000307.1:2404-4674 GCA_902795385.1 Fibrobacter succinogenes
TTCGCCGGGTTCGAACTGAAGGACATCCCCGAAGAGGAAGGCCCGGAACTCTCCCCGGAACGCGTCCAGCAATACGAAAGCACCGCTCTCGGCTACAAGTGGAGCACGAAAGACACGCTTTGGCACTTCTGGACGGGAATCGCAAGGCAGAACGACGACCCGGACCTCGTGCTCAGCAACAAAGCCGAAGACATCTCGCTGTTCGTGTACGGAGCGATGGTCCCGAGCGAAGAGGTGAACCAGCAGGACATGTTCAAGGTGCTGCTCGTAAAGCTCGGCGTCGACCCGAACGAACCCACGCTCGAAACGCAGCGCACCAAGGTCGGCGACCGCTACGCCCAGGAATTCACGCTCACCCACACCGTCAACAAGTTCGACTTCTACTACAAAGGCCGATACTTCTACGACAACGGCCGCGGCATCCTCATCGCCAGCTGGACCCAGGGAATCAACAAGAAGAAATATTCCAAGGTCATGGATAACGCCGTCGAGGGGCTTTCCGTAGGGGCGAAGCCGGAACAGGCGACCGACGCCGAATCTGCCAAAAAGCAGGCGAAGTTCAACGCCGCCGTGATGAGCCAGGTGGGCATCTTGCGCCTCCTCGAGAACCAGCCTCTCGTGGCCCTCAGCTACTTTGAACGCGCGAACAAGATGGACCCCGAAGAACCGCTCTACCTCATCAACTGCGGCTTTGTGTACCAGATGAAAGAACTGTACGGCCCGGGCATCAGCCACTTCACGAGCCAGATGGAACTCGTGCGCAAGAACGGCAAGCTGCTATCCATCCTGGGCGAGATGTACGAGGCGCTCTTTGACTACGGCCACGCCCGCGAATGCGCCGAAGGGGCGCTGCGCTACACGCCGAACAACCCGGAATACGTCATCAACTTAAGCGACGCCCTTTGGGGGCTCGGCCAGCGCCACCAGTCGCTCGTGGTAGTGCAGAGGCTCTATGACAGGCAGCCGAGCAGCCGCCTGGGCGTCTACCTCGCTAAAACTTACATGGGACTTGACCAATACGCCGAAGCCGTCGACGTGCTGTACGGCGTGCGCGGACGTTTCGGCATGAGCAAGGAACTCGGCGAAACGCTGATGGACGCCCTCGTGTTCCTCGCCCGCTACGACGAAGCCCGTGCCATCAGCGAAGAGACGCTCGCCAAGGACAAGAACGACTACAAGATTTGGACCATGCAGGGCAAGATCCTGTTCTATAGCCGCAACTACCGCGAAGCCGAAAAGTCGCTCACCAAGGCGCTCGCGCTCAAGCCCGACAACGAAGACGCAAAGAGTTTCCTCAGCGCCACCAAGGCTTTCCTCGGCAAGGCCGACAACCGCACGCTCCAAAAGCCCATCACGCCGGTCGAAGACCGCCCGAAAGACCTGAAGTCCCTGCTGCGCCCAAGCGCAAAGTCCGCCGGTACCGAAGGCGACTTCCCCGCCGTCGTGCACTACCAGAAAGAGACCATCAAGGCCGAGAAGGCGGGCGACAAAGGATACGCCTGGACCCGCACCGAAGAATCCCTCATGGAAATCCTCGACCAGCGCGGCGCCGCCATCTACCGCGAATTCACGTTCGACTTCTTGCCCGGTTTCGACCGAATCTACATCAACGCGCTCGAGGTTTACGACAGCAACTGGAACCTGAAGCAAAAAGCTAGCCTCAACGGAGCCTACATCACGTACGCTACCGAGATTGGCGGCGGCAACGAAAGCCAGACGGCACACTTCCCGCTGCAAGACCTCGCTCCCGGCATGCAGTACAGCCGTACGAACATCCAGAACAAGGGAATGATTCCCTATACCAACTTCGTAAGCAGCAGGGACATTCCTGTAGGCCAGTCCATCTTCCGCATCTACGCAGACACTTCCAAGTTCGTGACCGAGGAATACGGCCCGCTCGAAAAGAGCAACATCAAGGGCGGCATCGAATGGAAAATCGACAATCCGGTCGTGATTCGCCACGAGATGTACATGCCCGTGTACCGCGATTTCGGCGCAGGGCTCATGCTCACCGGCAAGCAGGAATGGAACGCCGTAGGCGAAGACTACCACAACCTCATCAAGCACCAGTTCAAGCAGGCCGTGAGCGTCCGCGAAAAAGCTTTCGAGGTACGTGGCAGCAGGCTCGGTGACGAGGCCGTGAAGGCGATAGTGCGCTTTGTGCGCCACGACATCCGCTACCGCGATGTCCGCTTCGGCGGTCACAGCCTTATCCCCCAGACCGCCGAAGTGACGCTCAAGGAGCGTCGTGGCGACTGCAAGGACATGGC
>CADBLC010000308.1:0-2385 GCA_902795385.1 Fibrobacter succinogenes
GGCGTTATCGTTGGCTACAACAGCGAAGGCGACTGGCTCGAATGGACCGTGAACGTGAAGGAAGAGGGCGACTACACCATGTTTGCCGCCGTGGCAGCCGCAGGTTCTACCTCTAGCTTCCAGCTTTCTCTCGACGGCAAGGATCTCACCGGCGTGGTTTCGGTTCCTGCGGCAACGTCTGGCGAAGAAAACTACGATGACTACAACAAGGTCAGCGCGAACGTGACCCTCCCGGCGGGCAAGCATATCTTGCGCATGGACGTGACCGGCGCCTGGTTCGACGTGGACTACTTCACCTTCGTGAAGGGGAAGGACGCTACCGATCCGGAACCGATTGTGAAGGATGAACCGGGCACGGACGCTATCCCGCAGGTCGTGAAATACGACCCGAACGCCCTCCAGGATTACTTCGTGTTCGACATGCACGGCGTCAACCTGGGTGTCATGAGTGCCTATGGTTTCGACGGCGCCGCGGAAATCCTCCGTTCTTCCGCCGATATTAAGTGCTCGGGTGTGTACCTACTGCGTAACCGCTTTACCGGAGAAATGCAAAAAATCCGTATCGCCCGCTAATCGTACACTGAAAAGCCTGACTTTCTCGAAAACGGGTCCCGAAACAGAGGTTTCGGGGTCGTTTTTGCTGTTTCCATGGATAGATTGTCCATGGAAACAATCTTCAGACATGAAATAGTCCACATTTTTCGGGATAGTTTTATTGTGGGTTGGCAAGGCTGTCGGCCTTATTAAACAAATATTCAAGGATGTGGATCATGAAAAACATATTTTCATCAGTTGCTAAGGCCGCAACGATCGCTCTTGCGGCGTCGACGGTCTCTTTCGCAGGGCCCGGCCTGGCCGATGGCGCTGCGAAGTTCGTTGGTAACATTACTACACGTGGCCAGGTGCGTTCTGACTTTGGAACCTACTGGAACCAGATTACCGCCGAAAACGAATGTAAATGGGCCTCTATCGAAGGTACCCGTGGCAATCGTAACTTCAGTGGCTGTAAGGCTGCCTATAACTGGGCAAAGAACAACGGTGGCCACTTCAAGTTCCACGCTCTCGTGTGGGGCTCGCAGTACCCGAACTGGCTTGGCAATTTGAGTGCCGATGACACCAAGAAGGCTATTACTGACTGGTTTGACGCCGTCCAGAGGGAATTCCCCGACCTCGAAATGATTGACGTGGTGAACGAAGCCATCCGTACCGGAAACAACCAGTACCACTCCGGCTATCCCAACACCAAGATCATCCAGGCTCTCGGTGGCGACAACAACGGAGACTATACCTTCGTGACCACGGCCTTCAAGATGGCGCGTGAACGTTGGCCGGAAGCTATCTTGATTTATAATGACTACAATACTGTCCAGTGGCAGAAGAACGAAGGTATCCAGCTGATCCAGACCATCAAGAAAAATGGTGCTCCGGTCGATGCTTACGGCCTGCAGGCCCACGACATGATGACTCAAGGTGGCGGTGCCGGTGGTACCGGTGGTGGCGGCGGATGCTTGAGCCTCAATACCTTGAAGAGCGTTCTTGATGAAATCTGGCAGAAAACGCAGACGCCGATGTTCATTTCCGAATACGATATCGGTACGGATAATGACCAGACCCAGAAGCAGTGCTACTCGGAACAGATTTCCCTGTTCATGGAAAACGAGCATATTGCCGGTATCACTATTTGGGGCTACGTTTACGGTGCCACTTGGACCACGAACGGAAACTCTGGTATCATCAAGGATGGTAGTGGCGACCGCCCGGCCATGACTTGGCTCAAGGATTACCTCTCCAAGAACAAGGGTGTCAATACGACTGGACTTGTCGGTGGAAAGCCCGTTGATCCTGAACCGCAGCTTCCGTTCAAGGGTGAAGCGATTGCCGTTCCGGGCAAGATTGAAGCCGAAGACTTCGATATTCCGGGCAAGGGCAAGAACGAAGACGGTACTTCTAACCAGTCCTATGCCGATGCCGATTCTGAAAATCATGGCGATTCCGATTACCGCTCGGATACCGGCGTCGACCTGTACAAGAAGGCTACCGGCGTCGTGGTGGGCTACAACAACGAAGGCGACTGGCTCGAATACACCATCAACGTGGCTGAAGCCGGTGAATACACCTTCTTTGCCGCCGTGGCTGCCGCAGGTTCTACCTCCAGCTTCCAGATGTCTCTCGATGGCAAGGAACTCACCGACAAGATCTCTGTGCCGGCCGCATCTTCTGGCGAAGAAAACTACGACGACTACAACAAGGTCTCTGCCAACGTGACGCTCCCGGCGGGCAAGCATGTCCTCCGCATGGATGTGACTGGCGCTTGGTTCGACGTTGACTACTTCACCTTCGTGAAGGGCGCGAACGCTACCGATCCTGAACCGATTGGCGGTAACG
>CADBLC010000308.1:2450-4146 GCA_902795385.1 Fibrobacter succinogenes
CGGTAACGATATCACGAGCATCGCGGACAACTTCCAGGTTGACCCGAATTCTCTCCAGGACTACTACGTGGTTGACCCGATGGGTGTCCACATGGGTGTCATGAGTGCCTACGGCTTCAGTGCCGCTGCCGAAATCCTCAGGAGCTCCAGCGACGTGAAGTCTTCGGGTGTCTACTACCTGCGTAACCGCGCGACGGGCAAGATGATGCCGGTAAGCGTTAGCCGCTAGTTTTTTCGGAATTCCTTATCCAAAAACACCGCAAGAGGTCCCCGGATTTAATCCGGGGGCTTTTCTTGTAGTGAATGGTTTTTCTAGATTTAGACGCCATGGCAGAATACGTCCCGACAACGGCCCCTAACAGGGCGAACTACTTCCCGGCGATTGACGGGCTGCGCCTGATGGCGAGCGTGAACATCGTGATGTTGCACTTGGGGAGTTCCAACGCGCTTGCCTACATGTCGGACTTCAAGTGGCTTATGCCCATCATCGACGCTCCCGCGTTTGCGGCGGGCATCTTCTACGTGTTTGCCGGATTCCTCTTTGCGAGCAAGTTTAGCGACCCGGAACGCCGCATCCCGGTTATCCCGTTCGTGTTCAGCCGCATCGCCAAGCTCTACCGCCTGCACTTCTTCATGACGCTTCTGATGTTCCTGGTGCTTGTTTTCAAGTTCAGCGGGTATACGCACTTGCCGGCCTTCTCCGAACTCGGGGACTGTTTTTCGGCGGGACTCGCCAAGATGGTGCATCCGTGGCGGAGCCTCCTGTTGCATCTTTCGCTTTTGTGGTCCGTGGTTCCCGACCTTGGCATGAAGCTGAACGAGCCCAGCTGGTCGCTCACGAGCTTTTTTGCTTGCTATGCCATTACGCCGTGGTTTAGCCGTTGGCTGTTCAGGCAGAACCGCCGTACGCTATGGGTGTTGTTCGGGGCGGTTTTTGTCCCGGGAATCGTGTGGGCGGTCGTCTTTGGCGCTACGGGTAACCTCTGGTTCGACGGCTATGCGGCCAAGTACCGCTTTTTCCACATGTTCGCGCCGGTCCGCATTTTTGAGTACCTTTTTGGCATGGTGATTTTCCGCCTGTACAAGGAGGGCGTTTTTGATTTCCTCAAGCGCGACTACGTAAGCGGTATCGCTCAGGCTGTCTTGCTTGCGGCCCTTTACGGGAGCCTGTTCCTGATGAGCCCCGCCTACAATCCGGGCGTGAATTACTTTATCCATCATAGCTTCCCGATTCTCGTGTACGGGCTGTTCGTGCTTTCCCTGCTTTCGGGTAAGGGATTTATGGCACGGTTCTTCTGCATTGGCATCGTGCGCAAGGTTGGCCGGGCAAGTTTCTACCCGTACCTGATACACCTGCCGATTATTACGATTGCCTGGGGAATCTGCAATTTGAATTGCCCCAAGAATACCGTCTTGCTGATGCTGTTTATCTATACGGTGAGCACTCTCTACATGGAGTTCAAGACGTGGCGCCGCAAGCGGAAGAAAGTGGTGGGTAATTAGAACTTAGACGTCATCCTCGGCCTGTCATCCTTGGCCGAAGGCCGAGGAACCATCACTTTTATACCATCGCTTTTATACAAGTGCTTGTATATAACAGGATGGATCCTCCTTCGGAGGATGACGACTCACAACTGACAACTCACAACTGACATCCCTCACTTCACATTTTCGTGTGACGTAGGGCACTTTACAC